>NZ_JBHYMC010000032.1:0-72317 GCF_042742535.1 Streptomyces sp. NPDC058880 | reverse complement strand
GGCCCCGGCCGTCGGCCGGGGCCCCTCTCGCACGCGGTGGGACAAGACGCGATCAGGCGTCGAGGACCTGGCCCTCGCGCTTGACGACGGGCGGCTCGACCGACCACGGGAAGTTGATCCACTCGTCGGTCTTCTTCCACACGTACTCGCACTTCACGAGGGAGTGGGACTTCTCGTAGATGACCGCGGAGCGCACCTCGGCGACGTGGCCGAGGCAAAAGTCGTGCACCAGCTTCAGCGTCTTGCCGGTGTCGGCGACGTCGTCGGCGATGAGGACCTTCTTGTCGGTGAAGTCGATCGCCTCGGGCACGGGGGCCAGCATGACCGGCATCTCCAGCGTGGTGCCGACGCCGGTGTAGAACTCCACGTTCACCAGGTGGATGTTCTTGCAGTCCAGGGCGTAGGCCAGGCCGCCAGCGACGAACACACCGCCGCGGGCGATGCTGAGGATGATGTCCGGCTCGTAGCCGTCGTCGGCGATGGTCTGCGCCAGCTCGCGCACGGCGGCGCCGAAGCCCTCGTAGGTCAGGTTCTCGCGTACTGCGTTGCTCATGCCTCGTGCCTCACCTGGGTGCGGTGGAAGTTCTGGAAGGAGCGCGAGGCGGTCGGCCCGCGCTGCCCCTGGTACCGGGAGCCGTACCGTTCGCTGCCGTACGGGAACTCCGCGGGCGAGCTGAGCCGGAACATGCACAGCTGCCCGATCTTCATGCCGGGCCAGAGCTTGATCGGCAGCGTGGCCAGGTTCGACAGTTCGAGGGTCACGTGCCCCGAGAAGCCGGGGTCGATGAACCCCGCGGTCGAGTGCGTCACCAGTCCCAGGCGACCGAGGCTGGACTTCCCCTCCAGCCGGGAGGCGATGTCGTCGGGCAGCGTGATGACCTCGTAGGTCGACGCGAGGACGAACTCACCGGGGTGCAGGATGAACGCCTCGTCCCCCTCGGGCTCGACCATCCGGGTCAGATCCGGCTGTTCGACCGCGGGGTCGATGTGGGCGTAGCGGTGATTCTCGAACACCCGGAAGTACCGGTCGAGACGCACATCGATGCTGGAGGGCTGCACCATCGCCTCGTCGAACGGGTCGATGCGAACCCGTCCGCTGTCGATCTCGGCCCGGATGTCTTTGTCAGAGAGAAGCACGCCCCGAGGATACGCAGAGCGCGCGGGCCGCCCCAATCGAGAGGGACCGCCCGCGCGCCCGGCCGTACGACTCACCCCGCCCGGCGCTCAGCGCTTGGGCGCACCGCCGACGGGGACGGCCTGGCGCAGGCGTGCGCACCGCGGACACCGCAGCAGCCGCCCGGGCCCGATCCGGCCGGCACCGAGGTGCTGCAGCGGGAAGGAGGCGGTACTGAAAACGTGCCCTTCGGCACAACGGACGACGGTGTGCTCCATCGAGTCCCTTTCCCCAACGAGCCATACTGCGACGAATCGCCACATTAGGGGATGATCGGCACCCGCTCCAGCCGCCGCTCCGCACCACACGGTACGCCCCAACTCCCGCCCCCACACGCCCCCGTGTACACCACAGACGACAACGACCCCGCGGCGGATACACCGGGGGTCGATCATGAGGTAGAGTGTGAAACGGTAGTGATCCAGGCAACTGGTCCACTGTGCGGATGTAGTTTAATGGTAGAACATGAGCTTCCCAAGCTTATAGCGCGGGTTCGATTCCCGTCATCCGCTCTTGAACGAAGGCCCAGGTCACAGACCTGGGCCTTCGTCATTGTCTAGACCTCTCACCCCTCGCCGTGCCCTCCGCGTGCCCCAACTCGCAGGAACTCCCTGGCCGGAGGGCCCTTCGCGCACCACTTGCACCACACGAGCCCCCGCCGATCTCGCGTCGCGAGACACGTCCTCGATGACCTGCGTCACACCGCTGTCTCCGTCGCGTGAATTCGCTTTCCAAAAGGGGCGGTTGGTCGGAGGGGTTGACTCAGACCCTCGACGGGTCCGCCTAGTCCTCCCTTCCCGCCAACACGCGATCGGCGGCGTAGTGCGGGCAGGAAGGGAGGTGCCATGTCACCGTCACCCGGCACCGGTCGGCGGCGACGGTACGAGCCTGCCCAGTGGCCGGGCAGGCCGCGCAGTGCGGGCACGCGACG
This sequence comes from Streptomyces sp. NPDC058880, assembly GCF_042742535.1. Classification (NCBI taxonomy): domain Bacteria; kingdom Bacillati; phylum Actinomycetota; class Actinomycetes; order Kitasatosporales; family Streptomycetaceae; genus Streptomyces; species Streptomyces sp. NPDC058880. The sequence continues at coordinate 70,212 of NZ_JBHYMC010000032.1, read as the reverse complement.
GTTTCGAACTTCAGCTCAGCCATCACCTACGCCACCTTCCCCGCCAACGGTGCTCGCGACGAGAGTGCCACGCCTCTCAGCGGGACAGGCTCCACACACCGGTCCCCACTGATGCAAGTCTCGAAGCGAGCGGCGCACCGGGACTCGGGGGCGGCCTGGTCCAGCCGTGCCAGTGAGATCACCGTTGAGCTGACCATCTCGTCAGAAGATTCCCACGGGTGCCGGTGGATGAAGGCAGTGACCCCGAGCGGGATACTCCGGCAGAGCGTCCGGACACGGCTGGTCCTTCCGTTCATGTGTGGGCCACGGCCGGCCCACCATGCCTTCCCGCAGAAGCGGCCGCCACCGTCGAGGCCATCGTGCGGGCTGTGCACCATGGCGATGACGTTCGTATCCGGATCCTTTTGGCAGCCTTGGTCGGCATCGCCGACGCCGAGGTTCTCCTCCACCTGCGGGAGCGGCTTCGCGAACGACCGCCGTGAGGGGTCAGGCGCGGCGGAACAGACGTGTAGCGATAGCGAGGCCGGCCGCGCCGCCTTGCCGTGGACGCCCCCGAGGCCGCCATGGAGCACCTGCGAGCTGCTGATCTTTAGGGAGGGCGCTGCTGACACACCCCGTAGGCTCACGCCCCCTGGACTGCACGTCGCAGCTGGCGGACGCTCCTGCTCCCGAAACGCTGCACTCGGGGGGAATCAATATCTATCCCCGCGGTCAGAGAGTTTAATGGACCCAGCAGGGAGAGTTCTTCCGCACCGCACACGATGGAGACATTTAACGCACACGAACCGCTGCAGCATGCTACTGTCGGTCTCGGTTGCAGTTTTGGTACCCAAAAACTTCAAGCGCTCCAGTCGGCCTCCGCGCCACATTCGAGTGCTTCATATTTCCGGTCATTTTCCGGCGGGGCATCATCGCGGCGACACGGTGTCCGTATGGTGCGGATGCTGGTGTACTGCCCCAAAGGAGATATGACATGGCATCTGGCACCGTGAAGTGGTTCAATGCGGCCAAGGGTTTCGGCTTCATCGAGCAGGACGGTGGCGGCGACGACGTCTTCGCCCACTTCTCGAACATCGCCTCCTCCGGCTTCCGCGAGCTGGTGGAAGGCCAGAAGGTCACCTTCGACATCGCGCAGGGCCAGAAGGGCCCGACGGCCGAGAACATCGTTCCCGCCTGACGCTGACGCGCATTTCGTAGCTGGGGCCCGCATCCCTCGGGGTGCGGGCCCCAGCTGCACGCATCTCCCTCAGTGGGTTCACCTGCGTGACGAGGTATCCAGGGTTAAAGCCCGCTCGGCGATTCACCCCCTCGATTTTTCTCGGTTTCGCGTCCACATGACGCCTCCCCATCTCAGCGCCTGCGACCGTGCAGAATCTCTGTAGGCCAGAGTCGCTTTCGCATTCCATTCGGCCCGTTCTTGTGATTCCCTGTGCTGCGCTTCCGCTGCGGGAATTCCTTGATACGTGCCGTATCAAGGAAGGTTCTGAATGAACCGCACTCGTACGAATGACCGTTCCTCTCGTACCCGTAGCCGCACCGGTGGCCCCGCTTTCGGCGCTACCACCGGTTCGGAGCGGGGGAACCGCTCCGGCTCGTCGGCCCCGAGCCGTTCCGGAGGTCCGAGCCGCTCCGGCGGCTACGGCCGCCGACCCGCCGCAATCCAAGGCGAGTTCGCCCTGCCGAAGACGATCACTCCGGCGCTGCCCGCCGTCGAGGCCTTCGCCGACCTCGCCATGCCGGCCGAGCTGTTGGCCGCTCTCGGCGCGCAGGGCATGACCTTGCCCTTCCCGATCCAGGGAGCCACCCTGCCCAACACCCTCGCAGGCCGCGACGTCCTCGGCCGCGGCCGTACCGGCTCCGGCAAGACCCTCGCCTTCGGCCTCGCCCTGCTGGCCCGCACCGCCGGGCAGCGCGCCGAGCCCCGCCAGCCCCTCGCCCTCGTCCTCGTCCCCACCCGCGAGCTGGCCCAACAGGTGACCGACGCCCTCACCCCGTACGCCCGCGCCGCGAAACTGCGCCTGACCACCGTCGTCGGCGGCATGTCGATCGGCAAGCAGGCCGGCGCGCTGCGCGGAGGCACGGAGGTCGTCGTGGCGACGCCCGGCCGATTGAAGGACCTCATCGACCGCGGCGAATGCCGGCTGAACCAGGTCGCGATCACCGTCCTCGACGAAGCCGACCAGATGGCCGACATGGGCTTCATGCCCCAGGTCACCGCCCTGCTCGACCAGGTGCGCCCCGAAGGTCAGCGGATGCTGTTCTCCGCCACCCTCGACCGCAACGTCGACCTGTTGGTCCGCCGCTACCTCACCGACCCTGTCGTCCACTCGGTAGACCCCTCGGCCGGTGCGGTGACGACGATGGAGCACCACGTGCTGCACGTCCACGGCGCCGACAAACACCGGACGACGACGGAGATCGCGGCGCGCGAGGGCCGGGTGATGATGTTCCTGGACACCAAGCACGCCGTCGACCGGCTGACCCAGGACCTGCTGAACTGCGGTGTCCGGGCCGCCGCCCTGCACGGCGGGAAGTCGCAGCCCCAGCGCACCCGCACCCTCGCCCAGTTCAAGACCGGACACGTGACCGTACTGGTCGCGACGAACGTGGCGGCGCGCGGCATCCACGTCGACAACCTCGACCTCGTCGTCAACGTCGACCCGCCCACCGACCACAAGGACTACCTCCACCGCGGCGGCCGCACCGCCCGCGCCGGCGAGTCCGGCAGCGTCGTCACGCTCGTCACCCCCAACCAGCGCCGCGACATGACCCGCCTCATGCAGGCCGCCGGCATCACACCGCAGACCACCCAGGTCCGCTCCGGCGAAGACGCCCTGAACCGCATCACCGGCGCCCAGACACCCTCCGGCATCCCCGTCGTCATCACCGCACCCGTCGCCGAACGCGCCAAGCGCAGCACGGCCTCCCGCGGCAGGCGACGGCCCGACTCGACGGTCCGGCGCGTGAGCGTGCGGCAGTCCGCCTTCGATGCGGCGGCCTGAGAACCACGTGATCAGGAAACTGACCCATCTCTGCAGGAGGCACGTTTTGACGCTGGTCCAGATGCAGCCCCGCTCGACGAACGCCAACCCTGTCCACCGGACAGTGGACACCGCGATGGAGGCGGCCGGTCCACAGGCCTGCGACGACATGACGGTCGAGGTCGCCCTGGCCGTCATGGCCAGTGCCCGCGCGGATCATCTGCTCGTCTGCGACGAGGACGGCCTGTGCACCGGGCTGGTCACCCAGGCCAGGCTCGCCGCCGTCCGCGACAGCGCGGCGTACACGGACCAGGTCCGTCTCCGCGACCTCCTGGGAGACCACGGGCCGGTCACCTCGCCCTTGACCACGATGGCCGAGGCCGAGCACGCGATGCGCTATCGCCGGCTCGATGCCCTGCCGGTCGTCGACGAGCAGGGCAGCGCTCTGGGCGTCCTCGCCCTTGCCCGCTGAACCGCCTCACCACGGCACGACCGTCCCCCTTTCCTCTTCCTGTGAGGCAACATGCGCTGCGTCATCGCCCGTTTCCCGTTCGACCTGACCAAGAGCGGTGTCCTGGAGTCGATGAAGGGCATCAAGCCCGAGCCGGTCGTCGGCGAATCCGTGATCATCGGGCGCCGTGCCTACCCCGTCAAGCAGGTCGGCCAGGTCATCACTCGGCAGGACCGGCGTGACTTCAGTGCCGGTGAAGTCCTCCGGGCCATGAACCAGCTCGGGTTCACCTGCCGCGGCCTCCCCCGGGCCGCCGTGCCCACGCGCGTCCTCACCCCGCTCCAGCAGGCATCCGCGATGCTCGGCATCCCGGTGACCGTCTAACGGACGGACAGGACCGGCGCAAGCCGACACCCGAACACAGCGAGGAGGGCCCGACCGGCACGCGCCGGTCGGGCCCTCCCGCGTACCCAGGGATTTCCTACGCGATGTCGGTCAGTGGTCGGAATAGCTGAAGTCGCCCATGGTCCAGGCGCTGACATCCGCGATCGAGACGCGATACATCCCACCCGTCTCCGGGATCCCCACCGTGCCCTGAAGGATGCGGGCCACATGGAAGTGCAGATGGGTGGGCGGCCCCTCGCGGGGTGTCGTGGCGGTGAAGACGGCGGCGAACTCGCCCAGGCGGGCGGAATCCGCCAGGACCTCCGACACCCGCTGCCTCCACACGGCTTCGGGTGCCAGCCGACCGGTGATGACAGCGCCACCGGCGACCACGGTCAGGGACATCTGATTGCTCTGCCCGGACTCCACCATCGTGGCAATGTCAACGAGCAGCTCGTCAGGCTTCGACATGGGAGCCGAGTTTATGCACCGGTCGTCCCGTTCCCTCGACGGCGAGGACTACCGGTCGAGAGGAGCACTCACCGTCTTCCCGCCGGAGGGCCGACGGGTGACACCGGTTGCTCGGGCGCTGCGGTGCCCATGGGCCAGCCGAATCCACCGGTACGGCGGCCGTACAGGACAGGGCGTCCGAGCCCCTGACCTGCTGTGCGGGATCCTCTGCACATCTGGTCCCACCGCAGAGGTCTAGCTCTCCTCGACGGATGCGAAAATCTATGATGGCCGGAGTAGACATTGGGCTGTGGCGTGGTTATGGTTTCTCTCGTAGCCCAGAGAGACAGCAGGGCCTGGCAGAGACGAACTGCCGGGCAGCAGTACCCGCAGTTGCAGTGCGCAGGACGGTGCGGTGGTGGAGTTCCGAAGCCAGGGTTGTTGCAAGATGGCGACGGGACTGACGACCGGACCGGGTGGCCCTCAGTGATCAGGGGCCGCCGTGAGCAGTACCCGCAGTTAATGCGGTGGCAGTACCTGTAAGTGCAGTTCGAAGTACCCAGCAGTGCAGTAAGTGAACAGCGCCTCGGTGAAGGCGTCGGCTGCGGGCGCACGCACCGGGAAGTTCGGCAGTGGGGTTCTAAGCCAGAGCAGACGCAGGATGGGCAACGGGGCTGGCTGCCGAAGAGTGGCGCTGGGTCAGGCCACTGAGCAGTACGAAGTAGAGCAGTACCAGCAGTAAGCAGTTGATCGCCGAGGGAAGAACGGAGGAGCCGAGCACCATCGGGATCGCCCGGGCGGAAGCCTTGCGCCCGGGTACCGCAGGACATCGATAGCGAGGTGGTCTCCGGTCAAGCAACCGCGATCCCCGCACTCCCGGCAGCGTCTCGGTCGGGTCGGCGGAAACACAGGGTCGGCGCAGTATCAGGGCCGACAGATGGTGTAGTAGTTCCTTCGGGGCCCTGGTGCCGTACGGCACCAGGGCCCCTCCACGCGTTCCATGAGAGAGGTTCAATGACAGCAGACGACTCGTTCGGCCGTCTCGACGACGACGATTACCCCGCCTACACGATGGGCCGGGCGGCCGACATGCTCGGCACCACCCAGGGCTTCCTCCGCGCCATCGGCGAAGCCCGCCTCATCACCCCGCTCCGCTCCGAGGGCGGCCACCGCCGCTACTCCCGCTACCAGCTGCGCATCGCCGCCCGCGCCCGGGAACTCGTCGACCAGGGCACCCCCATCGATGCCGCCTGCCGCATCATCATCCTCGAGGACCAGCTCGAGGAGGCACAGCGCATCAACGCCGAGTACCGCCGCGCCGCCGAATCATCCGCGCCGCCGCCCTCGGCCTGACCCGAGTGCGCCCGTCGGGATCGGCGGGAGCAAACGGCAGATGGGCCCGGAAGGGCTCCGGGGGAACGACCAGCAGGGCGAAGTGGTCGTTGCGGCCGCGGGTGATGAGAACGGTGTCGTCGCCGACGGGGTCGGAGTCGAGGTGCACGACCTGGTCGTCGATGATCAGCCGGGGTGGGAGAGCGTTCCAGGCGGATGCGTCCACTCCCACGCGGGTGATCGGCCCGAGGTGCCCGGTCAACACGCCGATCAGCGCGGGCAGCTCGGTCTCGATATCGCGGGTGTGGGGCCACCACGCGCCGTCCAGGAGGCCCTCCCGGGACCGTGTGGTCTCCAGCCGCAGCAGGGCCGTGCCGGGTTTGACCGCCCGGTGGATCGCATCCGGCAGCAGCAGCGGTGGCGTGTGGGGGATGTCGGATTCAGCCATGGGGTCCGCCCGTCTACGGGGTGCGGCCGCGCTCCGTAGCAGGTCGGGACCGGTCTCCGGGTCTCGACGTACGCGAGCTTGCCGTCGTTTCACGGTACCCCCGCGACCCGTGCCGCCGCTCTCCACCGCACCTCCGCCGGAAAATACCTGGTCAAATGGGTCATATACCACCGAACGCGCGTGCAGTGGAAGTACCGGAAGCACTTCGCACACCGGCTTTCATGCGGGTGTCGTTTCCGGCGATCGCTACAAACCGGGCTGTCGACGGGCAGTCCGGGGGCAGGTCCACCCCATGACCAGCATCCTCGAACGGACCGCTCCCCGCGACCTCGCCACAGAGTTCCCGGCACGCTTGTCCCTCACCCCGAAGACCACCCTCGCAGGCAAACTGGACGGCGCCTGGTGGCCCTACTCCCGTGATCTGACCGTCGAGCTTCCGCCGCTCGCGGCCGCCCTCGACGAGGCCTGGGGGCGCATCACCCGCGTCACCGTGAACCCCGCCCGCTGGCCCGTCGTCCCGCACGCCGTTCACACGGCCGGACGGACGCTCCACATCGGCTGGTTCACCGAACAGGACCCCGACAAGCACATGGAGGCCGCGGAGGAAGAACACGGCTGAAGCGCCTCCCCTGCGTGAAGGACGTGCAGCCGGGGGCGGGGACGCCGGCACGAGTCCTCACCTCGTCCTGGATGCCGAGCGCGCCGTCGGCCCCGCCCTGCGGGAGCCGGTCGTGTGGCGTGCCCGGCCGCCCAAGGGGATCCTGTAGGCCACACCGCCCATGCGGCCGAACCCCGCGCCCGGCCCGGTTGGAGGCACCAGGATGGCCGTCGGAGCTCGCGGGGCCCCGGACCGCTCCGAAAGCTTCGGGGAGGGAGTGCTCGGGCTGCTCCTGGACCGGGCGCACGAGCTGCCACCGCACCTGGTCGCACCGCTGGCACGGCTGGGCGGCCGCGATGCCCAGATCATGCTCCAGGACTACGGGCAGCAGAACCTGGTCCCCCTGCCCGGTACGGCAGCGGGGACCGGGGGTCCGCAGCCCATCGACGGGTCGGATGCCGGCCGGTGCTTCCTGGAGTCGCGCCCCGTGGAAGTGCCGGCGCCCGGCGGCGTTCGGGTCCACCTGCCCCTGCTGGACGGTGGCGACCAGGTGGGGGTCCTCTCCGTCACCCTGGACGGGACCGGCCGCGACGAGCACCGCATCCTGCGCCGGATCGCGGGCCTCACGGCCGACATGATGCAGACCAAGAACGGCTACACCGACCTCTTCTTCCGGACCCGTCGCAGCGAACCGATGAGCGTGGCCGCGGAGATCCAGTGGTCCCTGCTGCCCCCGCTGTCGATGGTGATGCCTCGCGTCGCGGTCGCAGGGGTCCTGGAGCCCGCCTACGCCGTGGCAGGTGACAGCTTCGACTACGCCCTCAACGGCGACGTCCTGCACCTCGCCATGATCGACGCCATGGGGCACGGCCTGGACGCGGCCACCATGGCCACGGTGGCCATCGGCGCGTACCGCCACGCCCGCCGGATCAGCATCGAGCTGTCCGAGATCTACCTCTTCATGGACCGCGCCATCGCCGAGCAGTTCGACCCGGACCACTTCGTGACCGCCCAGATGATGCGACTGGACACGGACACCGGCCGCCTCCAGTGGGTCAACGCGGGACACCCCGCGCCCATGCTGGTCCGCGCACACCGCGTCGTACGCCGCCTGGAGAGCCCCACGACCCTCCCCGTCGGCTTCGGCGGGGACCAGCCCCAGGTCAGCGCGGTGACACTGGAGCCGGGCGACCGCGTCCTCTGCTTCACCGACGGCCTCATCGAGGAACACGCCAATGGGCAGGAGCAGTTCGGCGAGGAACAGCTGATCGACTGGGTGAACCGGCTGGAAGAGGCCGACCACGGGATCCGCACCGTGGCCCGGGAGCTGTCCCACACCCTCAAACGGGCGCGCGGCGAAACCACCTCGGACGACGCCACGCTCGTCCTGTTCGAATGGCGGGGCTGACAGAGGCCCCGTGCCACAACGTGCCAGTAGCAGCGGTGAACGGCGGTCGACAGCAGACACGAAAAGGCGGCCGCGAGCCCTGGACCCCAGAGGCATTTCCGCAGGTCAGGGGCTATCGGGCCGATCAAGCGCCGGGTGATTCCCAAGCTTATAGCGCGGGTTCGATTCCCGTCATCCGCTCCACGACAAAGCCCCAGGTCAACGGCCTGGGGCTTGTTTGTTGTCCAGACCTTCCGGCGTCCGAGCTGCCCTTCGCGTGCCATAGCGGCCCTCACCGTGCATCAGGTTGGGCCCAGACCCGTACGCAGCAGGTCCAGGAAGACGGTGGCGGCGGGGCTGGAGGGGCCGTCCGTCCGCCAGGCCACGGCGACCCGGCCGCGTAGCCGCGGCTCGGTGATCTCCAGCGTCCGCAGCCCGAGGGCCGACGCCGCACCGGCGGGGAGGGCCGGAAGCACCGCCACGCCGAGACCGCGGGCGGCGAGCTGTGCAAGGAACGGCGGAGCGGCCGCCTCGAAGGCAATGCGGGGCCGGAACCCCGCCTGCACGCACGCGCGGTCGAGCACTCCACGGATACCTGTGCCACGCGGCAGGCTGATCAGCGGGCGATCGCGGAGCTCGGTCAACGGAATGCTCGTGCGGTCCGGGGGCATGAGGGCGGGGTCGTCCGGGGTGACGGCTGCGACCAGGGGTTCGTCGACCAGGACTTGGATGGAGATGCCTGGCGGGGGCTCCTCGTCCGCGAGTCCGATCACGGCGATGTCGAGTTCCCCTCGGTGCAGTGCGGTGAGCATCCGCTCCGAGGTGTCCTCGGTCAGGGCGATCTCCACCTGGGGGTGGTCCTCGTGGAATCCGGCCAGGACGGCCGCCAGGCCGAACTCGTGGGCCGCCGCTGCCGCGCCCGAGACGAGACCGAGGTTGACGTGCCCGCGCAGCAACCCGGTGAACTCGTCCGCGGTCTGCCGAACCGCTTCGACGGCGGTGAGCGCGGCCCGCGCGTACGGCAGTACGGCCTCGCCCACTTCCGTCAGGGTCACCGACCGGCCGGAGCGGTCGAGCAGCGGGTGCCCGAGTTCCTTTTCGAGCTGGCGGACTTGGGCACTCACCCCCGGCTGAGCCAGGTGCAGACGGGCGGCGGCGCGGGTGAAGTTGGCTTCCTCCGCGACCGTGACAAAGTACCGCAACTGCCGGATGTCCATAACTGATCATGCTAGTTGCGAGACATTCAAACTCTTGGACTTATGGCGGGCCTGCCGAGAGCCTTGAGGCCATGGGGAACACGACTCGCACGACTCACCGCAGACCAGCCGCGGACATCAGAGCCGCGATCGCTGCCGAACGCCGCGAGCTGGCCGCCATGCTGGATGGTCTGCCGGCCGCGCAGTGGGACGCGCCGACCCTGTGCGGAGGGTGGCGGGTACGGGAAGTCGCGGCCCACATGACGATGGGGTTCCGATACTCCATCCCCAGGATGGCGTGGGAACTGATCAGGTCGCGAGGCAACCTCCATCGGATGACCGACCGTTGCGCCCACCAGGACGCGGCTGCCCATTCGACGCGTGAGCTCGCCGCATTGCTCGCTGACAACGCGGACCACCCTTGGAGGCCGCCGGTCGGCGGGATCGAAGGGGCCTTGGGCCACGACGTGATCCACGGCCTGGACGTCACGGTCGCGCTGGGCCTCGGCCGCCGGGTTCCCGAGGATCGCGTGCGCATCCTCCTGGAGGGCGTCAGCCCCAGGACCCTCAAGTTCTTCGGAGCCGACCTGGCCGGCATCGAACTCCGCGCCGACGACCTCGACTGGTCCTTCGGCACCGGAACGCCTCTGTACGGCGCCGCACAGGATCTCCTCCTGGTCGCATACGGCCGACGGCTCCCCGCAGGGCACCTCCGCGGCGAACTGGGCGTCCGCTTCCTTGCTGCGGAAGCGTGACGGCGGCACGCCTGACCGTCGCCCGTCCTCCTGCCTGTGACGCACCACAGGCCTGGCACCGCCCCGCCTCGACCACTCAGAGCCGTCGACCGGACCAAGCCACACAAGCACCCGTCTCCTCTTGATCCAGTGCGCCCGCCCGGTAGGCATTGGCGAGGGCGGTGACGTGCTGGCGGGACCAGCCGACGCGGCGACCAACCGCCGCCTTCTGCCCGTAGCGGTCAGCGGAGCCGATGCGACCCGCCGTGTGGTTGAGGTGAGCCTGCGCCCGCGCCAGGGCCTGCTCGGCCCGCCGGACGGCCTTGAGGGCCTCGTCCAGCTCGGTCTTCTCGTCTACGGTCAGGGGGTCGCTCGTCGCTCGCACACCCCGAGCATAAACCGTCACCTTGACCTGACGCTATGAGACCCTCTGGAAATGCACCCGAGCCGAGGGACGACGTCTCCTGAAGACGACGGGGCGACCGCTGATCTGTGAGGCACGGCCGCCCGACACCAAGGACCTCTTCTCGCCCGGCAGGAAGCGCGTGAAGTCGGCGGCCGTGCCACAACGTGCCAGTAGAGGCGGTGAACAGCGGTCAACAAGGGGTTCACCGAGACAGCCGGACCAGGTCCATCAGTTGACGTTTCCGCAGCTCAGATGCCATGCACAAGGCCAAATGCCGGGTGATTCCCAAGCTTACGGCGCGGGTTCGCTTCCCATCATCCGCTCTTCTTACGAAGCCCCAGGTCAACGGCCTGGGGCTTCGTCGTTGTTCGGGCATCTCGGATGCATGCCACGTGCGTGTTGAAGCCGTGGTGACGGCATTCCAGTTCTCGCCTCGGTGGCGCAGTGCGCGGCCCTGTGGCACCGAGTGGCGCTGCTTCTCCTACGCGATACGGTCTCGCCGCCGGGCGACGAAGGCGGCCAGGATCGATCGGACTACAAGCGGCCCGGCGACCCAGTGGGTCACATGCGCCACCCGGCCCGGCTCCCCCGCCCGCCATCAGGGGCACCGTCTCGACGGCGAGCTCACCGGTCCTGGAGTGCCGGGGCGGCGTGGCGGCCCCGGCCCCGAAGCTCACGTCGGCGCACGAACCACCAGACCGCGGGCAGCGGAACGAGCCAGGCGACCATCTGAAGCGGGACGCTGGTGAGGTCCCCCACGACCAGGGCAGGCGCAGCGCACAGCATCGCGCCGAACGCCGCCTTGCCATGGACCACGAGGAGCCGGGGCAGCCCGCGTTCTCCGTAGCGGCGGGCCCTGGTGAGCACCCGCCCTCCGGCGTAGGCGGTGAACACGCCGGCCGTCAGCAGGACCGTACCCACCGCGGTCGCGAGCTGCGGCTCACCCACCGGGCTGTCGGCCGTCTCCTGGAGCCGGCCGTCCTTGGCCACCGCGACCACGTAGTCCTGCCACAGCGTGACGGTCACGACATCACCAGGCCGCAGGTCCTTGAGCAAGGGGCCGGGCGCACCCATGTCGACGTCGCCCGAGACCTCGCGCGGGCCCCTGAGGCGTACCGAGAACTCGTCGTACTTGATCTCGTCCTTGATCACGGTGCTCACGACCGTCGCCGTCACCTCACGGAGACAGTCGTCGGCCGCGCCTGCGGCTGCGGGACACGGAGACGCAGCGGCATGGGCCCGTTCGTCGTCGATCAGCTCCGGTACCACGCCCAGGAGAACCGCCCCCGACAGCAGGGTCATCGCGAGACCCCAAAGAGCTGCGCACGCACCCCATGCGCGATGCCAGACCGTACGCCGACGTACGGAACCCTCAGCCGCCGGCAGAGCGAGACGCGGTGAACCGTCAGGCATGCGACCTCCGCGCCCGAACCGCTCGTGCCTGTGCGATCACCGTGAGGACGGGGACGGCCGCCGAAGCCCCCTGCCCGGTGGCGAGCGGATCCGCCATGCCTCGGTCCGTCACCGGCCGCAGGTCGCGACGCCGCCAGAACCAGTGCGCCAGAACCGTCATCACCGCGAAGGCGACCGGCGAGAACGGTTCATCGACGCAGGACAGCAGTACCCCGCCCAGGCCACACACCGCCCAGCACCCCGCGCGCACCCAGCCCGCCTCACGCCACGTGCCCCTTCGGCGACCCGTCATCGTCCCGGCCCCCCCTCCGTCGTCCCTTCGAGCCGGCCGGAAACCGGCCACCGCCTGTCACCACGCGGTCGTGCTCCATGGGGAAGCCGCCAGAAGACGACGAGGTAGAGCACGGGGCCGGCGGCACGGCAGAAGCCGACCGCCCAGGGCTCCGGCAGTCCCGTCAGGCCGTACACACCACTGCTCCCCATGCCGATCCCCAGGAGCACCAAGCCCGCCACCCGGGAGCGCACGGCCCACCGCGGGCCACGAGCCATCCACGCGGGAGCCCGATCGGGGTGACGCCGCCACTCCCAGGCGGTCCACGCCACCAGCGGCCCGAAGAGCAACAGAGCGACATCGCCGAACGCGTCCCACAGCCAGTCCATACTCCCCTCCCTGGTTACGCCTGGCTCCGAACCGCATGCCACGGGGGAGCACCTTGTCGCCTTGCCCAGCTCTCAGGAAGGGGCCCGGCGCCTCCAGCAGGGAAGCCGCAGCCGGCATGAGTGCCGCGCGAGTCGGCGAAGGAGCAGACAAGCCCGACTTGCTCGTCCGCGACCTCGCCTCGGCGCAGGACCGAGCATGCCACCCCACACCGGGGAACACATGGCCGGGTTCCGGCAGCATCGGCGCACGTAGGCAGACGGCTCGGCCCCTGATGCGGCCCTCTGCCGCCTGGTGAGGGCCGCCCTCAACTCCGGAGTCCGCTGTACGGCGCCATCAACCTCGGCACAGCCGCCCACACGGCCGCACGGTGCCCGGAAGGGGGTCACGCCTCCGCTGAGCCCTGACCGGAGCCGTGCCGCAACGTGCCAGCAGGAACGGTGAACAGCAGTCGTCAGAGGCTTCGGCGAGTCGACCGCCGCGAGGCCGCCGATGACCGCTCTCAGGTCAGACGGTGCGCGCCCGCCCGAATACCGGGTGATTCCCAAGCTTGTAGCGCGGGTTCGGTTCTCGTCGTCCGCTCCCCTGCGATGCCCCGGGTCGAAGCCTCGGGGCAGGTGTTCACGGCCTGGCGGGCGTCGAGGAATCAGCGCGCGACGACGGCCAGCGCCGCGATCCCGTCAAGCACCTCGGCGGCGGTGGGGGCGGTGGTGGGGTCGCTGAGGCACTGGAACATCACACCGGAGACGAGCGCCAACTGGACTGCGCCGAGGGTACGGACGGAGGCTTCCTGTACCTCCTCCTCGGGGACGCCGTCGAGGATGGCCGCCATGCCGCGCCGTCCCTGAGCGGTGCCCTCGGCCAGCGCCGCCTTCAAAGCGGGCTGCCGCTGGGCCTGCATGAAGAGCTCCACCGAGGCCAGCCAGAGGTCGGGGTGCGCGCCGAAGTCCTCGATCAGGCTCTCCCAGATGCGCTCGAAGTGGGCCCGGGCGGAGCCGTCTCCATCGGGCACCAGGGCCCGGCCCATCGCGTCACCCCACTCGTCGAGGATCTCGAACAGGGCCTGGTTGAGCAGCGCTTCCCGGGAGCCGTAGTGGTAGCCGACGGCGGCCGTGCTCACGCCGGCGGCGGTGGCGATGTCACGCACGGAGGTGCGGTCGTACCCCTTCTCCCGCAGGCATGCCTTGGCGCTGATCAGCAGCGCTTCACGGTTTCCCACGCCCGGAGCCTAGCGGGGAGATGGCACGCACGTCTCATACGATCGAGTTATACAAACGTATTGCACGCTCGTTTGATTCTGTCGTAGCGTTCGGAGCATGAGACACGTCAAGAACGTTTCCAAGGGGTTCGCCGCCGCCCTGACGCTCAGCCTGGGCCTGAGCCTCGGGGTCGGCGCCGGACCGGCCGCCGCGTCAGGGGAGGCGGCGGGCCGCGCCGGCGGCACGGTCGTCGAAACCACCGGAGGCGCCGTGCGCGGCACCGCCGACTCCGAGGGCGTGCGCAGCTTCCAGGGAATCCCCTACGCCGCCCCGCCGGTGGGCGAGCTCCGCTGGGCCTCGCCGCGGCCCGCCGCGCCCTGGACCGGAGTCCGCGCGGCGACCGCGCCGGGCCCTCCCTGTCCGCAGCCGCAGGGGCTGCCCATAGGGAAACCCGGCGAGAACGAGGACTGCCTGTACCTGAACGTCACCACGCCGACCCAGCGGACCGGCAAGCAGCCGGTGATCGTGTGGATCCACGGCGGCAGCCTGATGTTCGGCAGCGGCGACATCTACGGCCCCGCGCGGCTGGCCGCCGAGGGCGCGGTCGTGGTCTCGGTCAACTACCGGCTCGGTGTGATGGGCTTCCTGTCCGACCCGGTACTGAAGACCTCCGGCGGTCTCGGCCTGGAGGACCAGCAGGCCGCACTGCGGTGGGTCCGTGCGAACGCGGGCGCCTTCGGCGGCGACCCCGCCCATGTGACGGTCATGGGCGAGTCCGGCGGCGGCTACAGCGTCTGCGGCCACCTTGCTTCGCCGAAGTCGGCCGGGCTCTTCGACCGCGCCGTCATCCAGAGCGCACCCTGCGCCACGGGCGGCTCCCGCACCCGGCAGGAGGCCGAGGACGAGGCGAAGGCCACCCTCGCGAACCTCCGGACGTCGGGGGCGTGCGGGAAGGAGGAGGACGCGGAGGCGTGCCTGCGCCGCACGGATGCGGCCACGCTCATGAAGGCGTACGGGACCTGGAACGAGCCGCGTCCCATAGCGGGAACGGAGTTGATGCCGCTCGCCCCCGCCGAGGCGCTGCGCACCGGGAGGTTCAACCGCGTCCCCGTGCTCCTCGGGGTCAACCACGACGAGGAGCGCGGCAGGATCCTCGGCCAGGAGCTGCGGGACGGGCCCCTGCCGGCCGACGGCTACGAACCCGCGATCCGTGCGGAGTTCGGCGCTCGGGCGGACGCGGTCCTGGCCCGGTACCCGCTGAGCCGTTTCGGCTCGGCCGGCGAGGCCCTGGCGACCGTACGGACCGACCACGGCTGGTCCGTACCGACGCTGGACACCGCCAAGCTGCTGTCCCGGTGGACGCCGACCCACATGTTCGAGTTCAGCGAGCGCGACACCCCGCGGTGGGCGGGCATCGAGCCCCTCAGCTTCGAGCCGCGCGCCCAGCACATGGCCGAACTGCCCTACCTCTTCGACTTCACCATCCCCCTGTTCGAGGAGCTGACGAAGAAGCAGCAGGCCCTCGGCAGGCGAATGACAAACACCTGGGTGACGTTCGCCGCTTCCGGGAAGACGGACTGGCCGGGCTTCCGCTCCTGCGGCTACGTCCAGGCGCTGGCCTCGGGGCCCTGGAAGCGCGCGGAGTTCACGAAGGACCACGACTACACGTTCTGGAAGAACCTCGACTGACGTCGATGGCTCGTGCCACAACGTGCCGGTCGGGACGGGTGCCGGCAGGCGGTCCGGCGGCCACCGTCCCATGGCCCCGGCTCGCCCCGTGGCCTTGCGCGCCTGACCGCTCCGGGCCCGGGCCCGGGCAGCCTTGGCGCGTGATCGAGGGATGCAACCGCATTCCGGTCACGGCCGACGACGGCGTACGGCGCGCACTCCGGCGGCCCGCACAGCCGCCCTCCCCTCCGCGCGAACCGTGCTCACGTCCGGCACGCATTACCGGTCGTAATCCCCAACGCAACCGGCCTGAACTCTTCCCATCTGGGAATATGCACCGGAATCGTTCTGGGCTACACCAGCATGGACCCGGCGGGCGGAGGCGACGCCTGGGTGAGCACCGACGGCCAGGCGGCCGACACCGCCTTCGCCGACTCGTTCGGGCCCATCGTGCTCCGCAATGTGGGAGCCGCGATGCTGATGTTCTCCGGAGTGCTGACAGCGGGGTCCACCGTCGTGGCCCTCGGTCTGATGGCGGCGTACATCGGTGCCACCTTCGGATCGGCGGCCCATGCCGTGGGATTCCAGGAAGCGCTGGGCTCCATCGTCCTCTACGCGCCCCTCATCGGCCGGGGGCGGCTCATCGCCGACCTGCCGCTGACCGAGTTCATCCACTCCTTCGAGCTCGATGCCGTCCTCACGCGCACCGCCGACGCGGACGGGCTGGCCCGGGCCATGGCGGAGGCGGGCGGCACGGTGCTGGAGCGGGAGGCCGAACTCGTCGTCGTACGCGGGCTGTCCCAGCGCCGCATCGCCGAGATCGCTCTGGATCACCGCATCCTCGTGTACGAGCTGATCGCCCGTACCTCCACGCTGGAGGCCGCGTATCTGCGCGCCTCGGCAGAACAGACCGACTACGACGCCGGGCAGGTCGTCGGGGACATGGTGACGGCATGACGACAGCTCTCGCTTACGAGTGGTGGCGGCTGAGGACCCTGCGCAGCACCTGGTGGACGGCCGCCGCCACGCTGGTCGTCACCGCCCTGCTGGCCCTGGCCTTCGGCAGCCTGATCAAGGACATGTCAGCGGATCAAGGGCATCCGGTACCGGTCTCCGAGCTCCTCGTGATCATGCTGACGAAGTCTCCGCTGACACCGGTGATCGCCGGAACGCTCGGGGTCTTCGCCATGGGCCACGAGTACCGGTACGGCACGATCCGCACAACGCTCGCCCTGACTCCGCGCCGCACGGTGGCCTTCGGCGCCAAAGCCGCGTCGATCGCCGCCTTCAGCGGGCTGCTGGCTCTGGCCAACCTTGCCGCGGCGTGGGCCGTAGCCGTGCCACTGCTGGCGGGCGACTCCATGGACGGGGTCTCCGCAGCGCTCCTGGTGCGCGTCCATGTCGGCCAGGTGCTGCTGATCGTGGGCTGGGGCCTGGCGGGCGTCGCGCTGGGCGCGCTCATCCGTTCCCAGACGGCGGCCCTGCTCACCCTGTTGGCCGTCCCCTTCGTGGTGGAGCCGATGCTCCGCGCGGTTCTGACGAACTCCGGCCAACCGGTGCTGGAACGTGCCGGCGCATTCCTGCCCTTCACCGCGGGCGGCGCCATGACCAGCGCCGCGGACACCAGCACCACCCTGCTGGACAGCAGCGCCCAACTGGGCCCGTTCGTGGGCGGAATGGTGTTCCTCGCCTTGATCGCGGCGAAGACAGCGGCAGCGGTGACGGCATTCCAACGGCGCGACGCCTGAGATCGTCCGACCCGGAAGGGTCTCGTCCCGACGCTACCGGGACGAGACCCTTCCTCACGATACGGCGGCCCCGTTCTCGCCAGCGACCCGGCCACCACCCACTTCGCCGGCGCCACGCGACCGCGGAGCAGGGGGCGCCTGGTCCGGTGCACTCAGCCGGTCGACCGCGAGCTCGCCAGAGCGCGACCCCCGAGGGCGGTCGCGATCAGCCCCACCAGCAGGCCGCCGGGAGGTCCGGCGTCGGCACCGAGGACGCCGGCAGCACGAAGGCGGGCACGCGGCAGCCCGCATCCGCTCGCGTCACCACTCGGTGATGAGCGGCGCGTCCGGTTCGTGCTGCCGCCAGGCTGCGGTGAGGCGGACGAGCCGGGAGGGCGCGGCGATGCCGCGCACCGTTGCGATCCTGCCGCCCGTGATGTCGAACGTGACGGCACCGACGACCTTGTCTCCGGGCACGAAGAGGATGGCGGGGGCCCCGTTGACGAGCGCGTAGTGGACGGCGGAGACCCCTCCGGCAAGCCGCTGTTTCGCGGGTGTCGAGGTGAAGCCGGCCCGCGCGATGGCGGCGATGCGCTGCGGAGTGTCGTACCGCATCAGCTTCTCGGTCAGGCCCGCGCCGTCGGAGATCGCGGTCGCGTCATCGGTGAGCAGCGCCACCAGCTGTTCGGTACGGCCCGAGGAAGCGGCGGCGAGGAACTCCTCGACGATCCTGCGGGCGGATGCCGGGTCGAGTTCGCCTCCGCCGCGGCGCGCGGTGGTGATGCGGTGCCGGGCGCGGTGGAGGTGCTGCTGGCTTGCGGACTCGGTGATGTCGAGGATCTCGGCGATCTCGGCGTGGCGGTAGGAGAACGCCTCCCGCAGGAGGTAGACGGCCCGCTCGTGCGGTGAGAGGCGCTCCATGAGGGTCAGCATGGCCAGGGAGACCGACTCGCGCTGCTCGAAGGTGTCGGCCGGGCCGAGCATCGGGTCGCCGTCCAGGAGGGGTTCGGGCAGCCAGGCGCCGACGGTGCGTTCGCGGCGGGCCTGTGCCGAGCGGAGCCGGTCGAGGCACAGGTTGGTGGCGACCTTGGTCAGCCATGCTTCCGGCACCCTGATGAGCTGCCGGTCGGCGGCCTGCCAGTGCAGGAACGTATCCTGCACGGCGTCCTCGGCGTCGGCGGCCGAGCCCAGCAGCCGGTACGCCAGCGAGGCCAGCCGATTGCGGCTGGCCTCGAACCGACTGGTGTCGAAGCGGTCGATGGCGGCGCTGTCCACGCGAATCAGCCTAGTTACCGACCACCCGGCTGCGCGACCGCGTTCTCGGCCGGGGCATCCGGCCCGGCGGCCAGACGACGCCGGCGCGGGCGCAGCCCGCCGGTCAGACACAGCGCGACACCGAATCCGAGCCAGGCCGTGAGCACGAGGACGCAGTGGGCGGAGCCGCGACCGTCGAAGAAGGCCGTGGAGCGCAGCAGTTGGCCACCCGCCCCGGGCGGGAGCAGTTGGCCGAGCGCGCCGGACCGGCCGGGCAGCATCTCGGGAGCGGTCGGGGTACCCGACAGGGGATTGCCGATGAGCATCATGGTGGCGGCTCCGAGGCCGAAGCCCGCGAACCCGAGCAGGGCCCCCAGCCCGATGATGCTCAGCGATGTGGCCGCCATGGTCAGGGCGATCGCCGCGGTGTTGGCGGCGTAGGAGCCGCCCAGCGAGCCGAGCCAGAACTGCAGGATCGCTGCCACGGCCAGGCCGCCGGTGATCGCGAAGGAGACCGCCCCGACGGCCTGGCGGGCAGTGCCGCGGACGAGCCTGGTCAGCAGCAGTGCGGCGAGGAGACTGCCCATGACCAGGGGCAGGGCTCCGGCGGCCAGGCCGGCACCGCGCGGGTCGCCGGACGGCATGGGGACGAGGTCGCGGACGGGGGGCGTCTTGGGGGCGCCCTGAGCCTGCGCCTGGCCGAGCCCCGCCGCGACGCCCTGCAGGGTCTGGGCGAGCGCCGTGCTGGCGGCAGAGGCCGTGATGACGTGCGGGGTGCCGGAGGTGGCATCGATCGCGCCGTACACCTCCCGGTCGCGGATCAACCGTTCGGCGGCCGCGGTGTCGGCGACCTCTCGGATCGCGAAGCCGTCCGGCAGGCGTCGGTCCAGGGAGGTGCTGAGCTGCTCGACCGCCGCGGCCGGTCCGGCGACGGCTATCGGCACGTCGTGCGCGTGCGACCGTACCGACGGCCAGGCGAAGGTGGTGAGCAGCACACTGACGATCGCCGTGAGCAGGACGACTGTTCTGGCCACGGTCGGCCAGGACGACGGCCGTGTGTCGGCCGCGCGGGGGACGGGACTACCCATGCTTCCTCCTCGTACAGACAGTCTTCTTCGCGTGGTGACGGGGCCGCGGCCGCCCGGCCCGGTGCCGGGATGCCGAGGCCGAACGCCACCACGCCCGGAAGCCACACGGACGGAGTGATCCGCCGTCGGCCTCGAACCCGCCGGTGTCGAAGCGAACGGCGGGGCTGTCGAGGGCGGCTACGCGGCTGCCTTCTCGGTGGACTTGTCCGGTACGGCTGCCAGGTGACGCTTGTGCTTGGGCAGGCCGAAGGTCGGGTGCGAGGTGGTCCACAGCGACATCCTGAGGATGCCCGCCTTGATCCGCGCGGCCTTCCGGCCGCCCAGGTACTTCGGCTTCGCCTGCGCTTCGCCGTCGACCATCTGCAGGATCCCGTCCCGCCGCCCGAGGCTGATGTGGTTGCCGTGGTACTCCAGCTTGACGTTCGGAATCTTGCGGCCGGTCAGCCGCCCCACGATCGCGACCGTGGCCTGCATGCCGGTGTAGCCGGCCGAGGCGCAGGACATCGGCAGCGGCCGACCGTTGTCGCCGAGGGCGTAGGCGCTGTCGCCGACGGCGTACACGTGCGGGTGCGACACCGAGCGCATGGTGCGGTCGACGACGACCCGGCCGTCCTCGGTGACGTCGAGGCCGGCCTCGGCGGCGATGAGGCCGACCGCGAACCCGGCCGTCCACACGGTCGCGTCGGACGCCAGCGTGCTGCCGTCGGCGCACAGCACCCACTTCGCCTCGACGGCGCGGACGTCGGTGTGCTCCAGGACGGTGATGCCCAGTCGGTCGCAGGCCTGCCGCAGGTGGCCGCGGGCCCCGGCGGAGAGCGCGGCTCCCAGCTCTCCACGGGCAACCAGCGCCACCGACAGCCCGGGCCTGGATTCGGCGATCTCGGTGGCGGTCTCGATGCCGGTCAGCCCGTCGCCGATGACCACCACCCTCCCGCCTTCGTCCCGCCTGCCCGGGCTGTCCAGGCTGTCCAGGCGTTCGCGCAGGCGCAACGCCGCCGGACGGCTGGTGACGTGGAAGGCGTGCTCGGCCACACCGGGGACGCCGTGGTCGGCGACGTGGCTGCCCAGCGCGTAGACGAGCGTGTCGTAGCCGACCTCACCGCCCCCGTCGGCGTCGGCCACGGCGACGACCCGGCGCTCCGGGTCGATGCCGGTGATCCGGGCCGGGCGCAGGCGTATCCCCGTACCCGCGAACACGTCGGCGAGCTGCGGGGCCTCGATCTGCTGGCCGGCCGCGAGCTGGTGCAGCCGCAGCCGCTGGACGAAGTCCGGCTCGGCGTTGACCACGGTGATCTCGGTGTCCGCCGGGGACAGCCGACGGGCCAGGGTCCCGGCGACGTAGGCCCCTGCGTAGCCGGCTCCGAGGACGGCGATGCGGTGCTTCATGTGCTGCTCCTGTCGGTCGGTTTCGCGTGCTGTCGCCGGCTTGAGCGGAACAGCACCCGGATTGCTGACAGGAATCGCATGTGACGTGAGTCACAGATCGACGGAGGTGCCGCCCTGCGCCTCGACCGCGGCCGGACGGAGGCTGCCAGGCGGTCGCGAACCCGCCCCGCGGCGACGGCCGTCCGAGGGGGAGAAGCACCCCGCGGACGGTCGGCCGTGACGCCGGGACTGCTGCCCGGACCTCACGGACCCGGATCGTCAGGACGCTGCGAACCGGTACGTGAGGTGGGTGACCCGCGGTGAGTCGACCACCCCGGCGGGTTCGAGGCCGAGGGCCGCCGACATCCCGTCGAAGAGCCGGACGCCCGCGCCGAGGACGAGGGGTGCGAGATGGATCTGGAGTTCGTCCAGGAGTCCGGCGTCGATGAACTGCCGTACGGTGTCGGCACCGCCGGAGATCTGGACGTCCTTGCCCCCCGCGGCCCTGCGAGCCCGCTCCAGCGCGCTGCCGATCCCTTCCGTCACGAAGGTGAAGGTGGTGCCGCCCTGCCGCACCCACGGTTCCCGCGGGGTGTGGGTGAGGACGAAGACGGGGGCGCGGAAGGGCGGCGGGTCGGACCAGCCGACCTCCCCTTCGGCGAACATCCGCCGGCCCATGATGTAGGCGCCGGCCCGGTCGAAGTTCGCCCGGACGATGGCGTCGTCCTGATCGGTCTGCCCGCCCTCGGCGTTCTGCCGGGCCCGCCAGCTCTCCACGCCGAAGACCCATTCGTGGATGCGCATTCCGCCGTCCCCGAGCGGGTTGTCGGGGCCGGAGCCGGGACCGGCGATGAAGCCGTCCAGGGACATGCCCAGGCTGGCGAAGACCTTGCTCACGCCTGCTCCCCGAAGCTGAAGAAGCCGGTCAGGACCGGGGCGAGGTGCTTGGGGTCGATGGCATGCTCCTCGCCGGGGAAGACCCGGAGGGTGAAGTTGTCCTTGAGCGCGGCGAGTTCCCGCGCGCCGGTGAGCATGTGCGGCGGGCCGGCGTCGCCGCTGCCGACGAGAACGGGAACCGTCACGGACTGCCAGCGGTCGGCGGGCAGGGGACGGCCGGACATGGTCTCGCCCATGATCCGGCCGTCGTGCGGCAGGGTCCGGGCGTTGGCCTCCATGCCGGGCCAGAACGGGGCCTGCCGCATGCCGGCGACGGCCTCGGCGGGCACACCCGCGGCCGCGGTCAGGAAGTACGCCGCCGCATCGCCGTACGCCCCCTGTTCCAGCAGCTCCTCCAGCCGGGCGATGTAGTCGGCGGGCAGCGGCGGACGACTGTCGTCGGTGATGAAGGGCGGCTCGTACAGGGCCAGCCGGGTCACGGCGCTGCCCCGGGCGGCGGCCTCCAGCGCCAGTACGGCGCCGGAGGACATGCCGAAGAGCATGGCCTCGCCGCCGGCGTGCCCGATCAGCGCGTCCAGATCCTCTACCTCCCGCTGCACGTCGTACGCCGGGCCGTCGCCGCTGTCGCCGCGCCCGCGGCGGTCGTACGTGATCACCGTGAAGTGCTCGGCGAGGAGACCGGCGAGCTCCGCCGACTCGTGCCGCGTCATGAACGCGCCCCCGACGAGCACCACTGCAGGACCCGAACCCTGCTGCTCGAACGCGATGGCCGTGCCATCGGCCGAGGTGACCTTGCCCATGTGAACCCCCATGCGTAGGCGGCACGGCCGGAGGGCCGCGCCGTTTGGAACTAGACGGTACAGTACCGAAACGAGTACTGGTCAGTCCAGTACTCTTCGGGGGCGGGGATACGGAGTGGAGAGGGAGTCGAAGATGGACGGCCGTTCGGCACGCAAGCACCAGGCGATCCTGGATGCCGCAACCACCGTGTTCCTGGACAAGGGGTACTCGGGGACGAGCATGGACGACATCGCGAAACTGGCGGCGGTCTCCAAGCAGACCGTCTACAAGCACTTCGCGGACAAGGAAAAGCTCTTCGCCGAGATCGTCATGGCCACCACCGACCGCATCGACGGCATGATCGACCTCGTGGCCGACGTACCCGCCGACGCCGAAACCCTGGACGAGAACCTGACCCGCCTCGCCCGCCGATTCCTGACGACCCTCACCCAGCCCGGGGTCATCCAGCTGCGTCGGCTGATCATCGCCAACGCCGACACCTTCCCCGCGCTGGGAGCCGCCTGGTACGAGCACGGGTTCGAGCGGGTCCTGGCCACCCTGGCGGCCGCCTTCGAGCGCCTGACCGGCCAGGGGGCGCTCAGGACCGACGACCCCGTGCTGGCCGCCCACCACTTCGCCGGACTGCTGCTGTGGATCCCCGTGAACCAGGCCATGTTCCACGGTGGCGCCCGGCACACGGAGGCCGACCTCGACCTCTACGCGACGGCCGGCGTCCGCACCTTCCTCGCCGCGTACCGGGCGCCGGGCCCGGCGCAGCCCGTGGGCGACGGCGGACCGGCCTGACGGCCGGGGCACTTCGGCCCCTCGTGGCCTCCGGGCGCCGGGCCGGGCGGCATGTGTGAGACTCCTCTCAACGATCACTCGGGGGGGGGATGGCGTTGAACGCGCTGTTGAAGAGGGTGTGGATCGGGCTGGCTGTGGCCCTGATCGGGAGTCTGGCCGCCGCGGCCTTTCCGGACCTCATCCGGAGGGACGACACCGGGCGCATCCGCCTGGGGGCGCCCGCGCCGTCGCCGTCCGCGTCGGCGCCCACGCCGGAGTCCACGTCGCCGCCCCTGCCACGGGACGCCGTGGACGAGGCGATTCAGACCGCGATCGGCGCGGCGGGCCTCGACCCCGCGCAGGGCCGGCCGCTCGGCCCGACCGGCGCCGACTCGGACAGGACCGGCTGGACGGCCGTCCGCGAACGGACCTCCGCGGTGTCGGAGATGAACGCGATCTGCGCCGACCTGGAACGGCAGGGCTGGACGCCGAACCCGAACGGCGACCGCCCCGACCTGTCCCGCAGCTACCGGCGCGGGAGCTGGTCCCTGCTGGTGAGCACGCGCGGGAAGACCCTGGCGCCGTCCACCACCTCCGCCCTGACCGACTCGCAGACGTACCTGACCGTGGTCGGGTTCCGGCTCAACCTGTCCGACATCCCCCTCCCCGAGATCACGGTCCGCCTCGGCTGACCCGCACGGAGAAGCCCGCGCCGCCCTCGCGGGACCCCGCCCCGGCGCCCGGGGCCGGCCAGGGCGGGGTCCCGCCGGCACTCCCCCGGCCACGGACCATCGTGCGGCGGGGCGCGATGCGGGAGCGGCGGACGGGACGCGGCGGGACGCGGCGGTGCGCGGTGAGCAGGTCGGTCATGGCGGGGCCTTCCGCGCTTCGTCGTGGTCACCCGTATGACCGACGACGAGGAGGGCGGTCATCGCCCCCGTCCCTGCGCAGGCCGGGAGGGCTTCCGCGGCCCGTTCGGGCCTGCCAGGACCCGGAGGAGCATGATCGCCCTGCGGCAGGGTGCGCGCGGGCCCGGCCCTCGCCTCCGGGCGGGCAGGGCGCCGGCGGGCCGCCTGCCGAGCCGGTCCGGCGCATCATGGACGGGGAGGCGGTGCGCCGCACGGGCGCATCATCGTCGACGCGCGGAACAGCCACGTTCCCGTCGGTTCCGCGCCCGTACCGGTGTGCCGGTGAGCGGAGATCAGCACCATGTCAGCTGCCGACCGGGAGGCCGTTCCCGAGGGCGTTCGGCCGTCTGCCGCCCCAGGCGGCGCGGCGTCGTACGGGAGGCCGATGAGCCAGGCGATCCGCGACGCGCTCGTCGAGCTGGACGCCGTCACCGGCATCGTCTACCTGCTGGACCGGGGCCGTCGCCGACTGCGGGCCACCCTGATCGGCGGCTCCCCTCCGGTGATCTTCACCATGCCCGAGCAGATCCCGGTCGACGCTCCCTACGCCTCGGCGAGGGCGTGGCGGACCGGCACGGTCGTGGTCATCGGAGAGCCCGAGACAAGGCCCGACGACCCGGGGCTCGCGCGGCTGGTCCCCTTCCCCTATTCGGTGATGTCCACCCCGCTGTCGGGCGGCGGCCACCGGTTCGGCGCCCTGACCGTCGTGCGGCTCCCCACTCGTGACGGCACCCTGAGCATTCCGCAGCGCCGCAAGCTCCGCGCCATCGGCGACCGGCTGGCCGCCCGTCTGACGGCGGGCACGGCAGGCGGCGGTCCGCCGGACCCCCCGGATCGCCCGGTGGTCTTCTCCGTCGATTCCGTTCCGCCGCCGAGCGACGGCGAGCCGTCGGGCGGCTGGGGACTGCCCGGGATCCCCGGTTCGTACGAGACCACCCTCATGTACCAGCTGCACAAGCTGTCCGAAGCGCTCAACAAGGCCGCGGACATGGATGCCGTGGCCGACGTGGCCCGGACCGGCATCATGGCGCCCTATCGGGCCGGGTCCCTCGTCATCACCGGGTTCGGAGGCGGACGGCTCTGGGTCACGGCTCACCACGGCACCGCCGCCGGCTCCCTCCGCTCGGTCCACGGAGCCTCCGCCGAGGCGCCGTCCCCCTACGCGGACACGCTGCGCGGCAGGGACCTTCGGCTCTTCTCCGACCGCGCCGAACTCCTCGCCGCCTATCCCGACGCGCCCGACGACGGCTGCCGCGCCTGGGCCTTCCTTCCCCTGCGCGCAGGCGACACCCCGGTGGGGGTGTGCGCCCTCGGCTTCCCGGCCGAGCGCCACTTCACGCCGGAGGAACAGGCGACGGCGATGATGATGGCGAGCCTGCTCGCCCAAGCCCTGGAGCGCGTCCGGCTCGGGGAGAAGAAGCACGCCATCGCCGAGAGCGTCCAGAAATGGCTGCTCCCGCGCATCCTGGGCGACCTGCCGGACATCGTCACGACCGCGCGATACCTGCCGGCCGCCTCGGCCTCCGGGATCGGCGGCGACTGGTACGACGTCATCGCCCTGCCGGACAGCCGGATCTGCCTGATCGTCGGCGACGTCGAGGGCCACAAGGTGGAGAGCGCGATGCTGATGGGACAGCTGCGCAGCGCGATGCTCGCCTACGCCCGCGAGGAGCACGGCCCGGCAGCGGTGCTCAGCCGGACCGGGGACCTGCTCGCCGCGCTGGAGACCGACCTGCTGGCGACATGCTGCCTCGTCCGGGTGGACGCCGCGCAGGGAACGGCCGAGGTCGCCTCGGCCGGCCATCCCCCACCGCTCCTGCGGCGTCCCGACGGCAGCCTCGACACCCCGGACGTACCCGTCGACGTGCCCTTGGGGGTCCACTCCGGCGTGGCGTACCGGAGCGTCGAATTCCTTCTCGAACCGGGCACTCTGCTCCTGCTCTACACCGACGGCCTCACCAGTGCCCGGGACGCCGACCTGATGCCCCGGGTCCGGGAACTGCTGGCGGCCGGGCCTCCCGCCACCGAACACAACCTGGAAGGCCTCGCGGACCGGCTGGTCGCCGCCCTGCCCGCGCCGCCGGAGCGCCGCGACGACATCGCCCTGCTCCTGGCACGCTACGAGGGCGCACTGTCGCGCCACCGGTACCGGTTCGCCCGCATGGAGGTCCGCCGGCACGACCTTCCAGGTGTCCGGGCCGCACGGAGGTTCGTCCGCGAGAGCCTGCACGACTGGGGCCACGGGGACGTCGCGGACGCGCTGGAGCTCATGGCCTCGGAGGTGGTGACCAATGCGCTGATCCATGCCGACAGCCATGTCGACCTGCGCCTGCGCGAGGGCCCGGACCACATCCGGCTGGAGGTGCGCGACTCCGACGTCACTCCGCCCGTCCCGTCGCCGGTCTCCGTGTCCGGCGAGGGGAACGCCCGGGCCGAGCACGGACGCGGCCTGCTCATCGTGGAGAGTCTGGCGAGCGCGTGGGGTACCTCGCCCAGTGGCCGCGGAAAGACCGTGTGGCTGGAACTGCCGATCTGAGCTGCTCCGCTGCGCCGCGGCCCCGCGGGTGGTCACCGGGCATCGACGCCGGGCACCTCCCGCTGGAGGGCGGCCCGGGTCTCCGGCCCGTACGAGCCGCGCGGATCTCCGGTGAGGCGGCGGCTGCTCTGGTAGGCGGCGACCGCGTCGGTCAGCCGCTGGTTGTAGGCGCCGTTCAGACGGCCTTCGTACAGGCCGAGCACCCGTAGCCGGTATTGCAGCTCGGCGACCTCGGGACCGCTCGCACCGCAGCACAGGTCGGGGGGCCGTCGGCTGGGCGACGGAGTCTCGGGCCGGCCGGCGGACGGGCACGGCGCTCCGGGAAGGTGCGGTGTGACGCACCGGGGGGCGGGGCCCTGCTGCGGGGTGGCCGCGGGTCTGGGCGGGGTGACGCCGGGGCGCCCGGACGGCTGCTTCGCGGCATCGGGGGGACCGGCGGCGCCCTCCGTGCCCTCGGCGGCCGGGGTCGCTGGACCGCCGGGGGACGGCGCGGTCGTGGGATCGACGGCGGGCAGCGGGACGGACGTCGGCTCCGACTCCACCCGTTGCGCGGTGGCGCGCGGATCCACCTGTGGGCCGCCGAGCACCGCCGCGCCGACCACCGCCGCCATCACGGCCATCACGGCCATCAGACCCACCGCCCCGGCCGACCGGCGCCTGCCGGCACGCCGGTGCGACGCCGGCCGCCTGCCACGGGTCCGGCGCGGCCCCGGCACGTCCCCGGGTGCGGCGGCCGCGCCGGTGAGGGGGCGCGGGCCGACCGGGGTCAGGATGAGGGTGTCGTCCCCGAGCGGGTGGGGACCGACCGGGGTCAGGATGAGGGTGTCGTCCCCGAGCGGGTACGGACCACCGGGGGCGGGGGGAGTCCCCTGCCCCGCTGAGGACGCGGAACCGGCCGGCGGGTGGAGCGCGGACACCGCCGCGCCGGGGTGCGGCGGGAGCGTGCCGGCGGCGCGGTGTTCCCGCGGCGGACCGTGCTCCGGCCGCAAGGACACGTACGGCTGCATGATCCCCAGCACGCGTCCCGGGGCGTCACCGTGCGCCCCGGCCGGATCCGGTTCGGTCCCGTGCCGGTCCTCGGCAGCGGCCGGGGGCCCGTGTTGCGCCGCGCCGACGTAGGGGCGCACCCAGGTGCGGGCGAACGGTTCGCGGTCGCCGGGCGCGGTCGCCCCGCTTCCGGGGCAGGGACAGTCCGTGCCCCGGGTCGCTCGGGTGGCGCCGCAGCGTGGGCAGGTCGACGGGGACACGTGCGTACATCCTCTTCTCGGAGGCCCTTCGGACGGGCCTCGCCGAACGTGCGGCCGTCGTTCTGGGCGGGCCGCACGGCGTGCCACCGGCCCGGAAGCCGGCCTGGGGCCGGATCCGGCTCCGCGCGGGGCGGCCCGGCACGGCCGGATCTAGGGGTCAGCGGCCGGTGCGCCGGTGGCGGCCGCCCCGCAGCAGGAAGAAGCAGAGGAGGAGCAGGGAGGAGGCGGCGACTGCCGTGCTCAGCACGGTGGCGGTGGCGCCGGCGTCGTCGGCGGCCGGGCGCGCGCCGTCCGCGCCGCGGGCGTCTGCGGTGCGGGCGTCTGCGGTGCGGGCGTCCGCGGCGCGCGATGTCCCGTCCTGCGGAGAGCCGGGCCCGCCGTGTCCCGCGCCGGCCCGGGTGAGGGATCCGGTGGCGGCGGACGCGGGTCCGGCCGACCCGCGCAGGACGCCGTTCTCCCGCACGCCGTCCGCGGAGGTCGGCAGGGCCACCGCACTCGTGCCCGCGAACAGCGTCGCCGACACGGCCACCGCTCCGGCAAGCCGATTCAGGCTGAGTCCCATGATGCTCCGCACTCCGTTGGACCGTTGCTCCTCACGAGCAGAGAGCGGCGCGTGCCGCCGGACCTCCCGGCGCTTTGCGGATTCTTTACCCGTGGGAGTCCGGCGCGCGGTGCGCCTGCCGGGGCGCGGGAGGACCGGCGGAGCCGCCGTCCGGCGGGTTCACCAGTCGGTACGGAAGTGCAGGGACGGCGAGAGGTAGTAGTGGGGACTCGTCGCGATCAGCGGGTCGTGCGCCTCCCCCCGGGCGGCGGGAGCCCACTGCTTGAGGCCGAGGTACATGTTGTCGCTGGTGAAGATGCCCGCGGTGCCCTTGTCGTCGTGCCGGTTGATGCTCCAGACCTGCAGCGGGTTGGTGGCGTCGCAGAGGGCCTGCCGCACCGGCGCGCCGCTCGCGGTGCTGCCGGTGTGGGTCAGGCACATGCCGGTGCCCCCGTTGCGCAGCATCACCCGACGGCGCTTCTCCTGCGCGATCACGTCCCACTCCTGGTACGCGGCGCCCGTGCACGCCGCCTCCCGCGGCTGTACTCCCGCCTGCCCGCTGCCCCCCGGGATCTCCATGCACATCCCCGTCGCGTCGATCCGCAGCCGGGTGCGTTCGCCGGGGCCGGCGGGCGCGACGACGGCGGCGGCGGCCTGTGCGGTCCGCGCGAGGGGGATGCTCGGCACGGCCGAGGGGGAGGAGCCGGGGGCGGGGCTGCGGGTGGCCTCGGGAGTGGCGGCGGGTCCCGCCGTCCTCGTTGGCAGCGACGGCCCGGACGTCTCGCGGACGACCGGCGGAGCGGCCCTCCTGGTGTCGGCCCCTTCCGGGACGACGACGTAGGCCAGGGCGCCGATCGCCGTCGCGGCCGCCAGTGAAACGGCGACGAGCTTCGCGGCGGGGAGTCCGGCGGCCGCGCCCGAGCCACCGGCAGCCGCGCCCGAGCCACCGGCAGCCGCGCCCGAGCCACCGGCGGCCGCGCCCGCACCTCCCACGGCGGCGGCCGTGACGGCGTACGAGGAGAGGTACTTCTCGGCGCCCCACAGCAGCACGGCGCCGGGCAGCACCACGCGCAGCCGGGAGTTGATCTCCGTCAGGTCGTGGAACGCCTTGCGGCAGGAACCGCAGTCGCCCAGGTGGCGGTCCAGTCGTCGCCCGGCGGTGCGTCGGCCCCGGCGCACCGCCGCGGCCATCAAGGGGCTGTGACGGCGGCATTCGTGCGATGCCCGGGGGCCGTGGGCGTGCTCCGAGAGGTAGGCCTCGCGCAGCCCCTCCCGGGCCCGCTCCGCAAGGGACCACACGCCACTGGCGCTCAGGCCCATCATGGCGCCGACCCGCTGGGCGCTCTCCTCCTCCACCAGCGTGTGCCACAGCACGGCCTGCCAGCGTTCGGGCAGCGCGCGGAAGCCGCGCAGGACCAGGTCGTCCTCCTCACCGCGCAGGGCGAACTCCTCACCGCCCCCGGTGTGCGGTACGGCCTGCTCCCAGCGTTCGACGTCCTCGGTCAGCTCGGCCCGACGGGCCGTGTCGGCCCAGGCCATGGCCGTACGCCGGACGACGGTCAGCAGATACGGCCGCCAGGGCCCCGTCGGCCCCCCGCCCGACCGCACCGCCTCCAGCGTCTTCGCGAACGCCTCGGCCGCAAGGTCCTCGGCGGTGTGCGCGTCGCGGCAGCAGGTGCGCGCGTACGCCAGCACGGCGGACCGATGGCGGGCGTACAGCTCCGCCATCGCCCGTTCCTCCGCACCGCCGCGTATCGACTCCGCCAGTTCCTCGTCCGACCGCTCGGCGACGGACAGCCCCGCGTGCTCAGTCATTGGTGCTCCTGAAATCGGGCCGGACGGCGCAGTGCGTGGTGCTCCGGGAGGACCGGGCGGCAGCCCCGCGCAGGAGGCTCGGCGGCAGCTCGATTCCGTTGCGCCCTACCGGAATCCAGAGTTCCGGCAGGCGTCGTCCGACGAGAATAGACGTACGTTCCATGGGTGGGGCGTCCGCGATGTTCCGAGGGCGCCGAAGGGGGTGTGACGGCGGGTGCGGTGCGGTTCCGCCGCCGTTCGGCCGAACGCCGTCGGCCCCGCACCGGGGCCGAGGATCCGGCGCGCGGGCGATCGGGGGCGATCACCCGGTCCGGGGGCCCGCCCTCCGGCGCCGGACCAGCACGGTCCCATCCGCCGTCGTCCATGTGCTTCCTCAACCTTCTTCTCGCGAGGCGTTCAACTGGACCGATGCGCTCCGCTCCACCCCCTCCCGCGGCGTTACCGAACCGTTATCCACATGCGAGCGGGGCGACCCTCCGGAGGCGGGACGGGGCCGCCCGCACCGATGGGGGACGCCGCGCGTCCGCAAGCTGCCACCCCGCGTACGCGTGCGTACTGTGTTCATATGGGCGGAATCAGGCGGATTCATCACCTAGGGCGCCGCCGCGGTGGCGGTCGGTCCGGGCTCGGAAGGCCGCGGGGCGGTCGGTGAGCGGGACGAAACCGACGAAGCGGGCCACAGGCGTCGGCCGGGGCCCGTGCGCAGCGGGGCCGGACGTCGGCACGGAGGAGGCGGAGGAGGCTCCCCGCCTCGCGTGCGCGGACCGGTCACCGTGAGAACCGGGTGGTGATGATGCGATCGTCGTTCCGTGCCCCAGGACCCGGCGCCGGTATGGAGCAGGTGGAAGCCCTCATGGCCGACGTGGTGCGCGAGACCGGCGCATCGGCCGGCCTGCTGTACCTCCTGCCGCCCGGCGGCCGGCTGCTGTGGCTCACCCTGCTGTCCGGTGTGTCCCGGCAGATCGCCGCGCCCTGGTCCCGCTCCTCGGTCGACGCGGCCACCCCGGTCACGGACGCCATGCGCCAACGCCGGCCGATCTGGCTGGAGAGCGGCGAGCAGGTGGCGCGCCGTTACCCGCAACTGGGCATCGTCCTCCCCTACGACTTCGCGCTCGCCGCGGTTCCCTTCCTCAGCGGCACTCGGGCGTGGGGCGGCCTCGCGCTGGTGTGGCCCGTCGAACAGCCTCCGCACCTGAGCAGCCGCCTGCGCGCGACCGTCACCGCGTGCTGCCGGCGCACGGCACTCGTCCTGGAGCGGGCCGCCGCCCAGGGGGACCCGCTGCTGCCTCCCGAGGAACCCCGCTACCTTCCGGCACCGCCCGAGGCGGCCGACCCCGACCGGGCCGCGGCCGCACTCGGGTTCACCGAACGCCTGCCCCTCGGCTGCTGCGCACTGGACCTGGAGGGCCGGCTCACCTTCCTCAACTCCGCGGGCGCCGATCTGGTGGGCGCCGATGCCGCCTCCCTCAGGGGGCTCCGGCCGTGGGAAGCAGTGCCGTGGCTGCACGTACCGGTCAGCGAGGAGAGCTACCGCGCGGCGGTGGTCACCCGCCGGCCCACCTCGTTCACCGCGGTGCGCCCCCCGGACCGGCCCCTGCTCTTCCAGCTCTACCCCGACGACAGCGGCATCAGCGTCCACATCACACCCGCCCCGCGGCGGACGGCCGCCTCACCGGCCCCGCCGTCCGACGAGTCGCTCGGCGCCCTCGGGCTGTACCACCTCACCCACCTGGCGGCCGCCCTCGCCGAGGCCGCCAGCGTCAGTGACGTGACCGACGCGGCCGCCGACCAGATCGTGCCCGCCTTCGGCCCGCAGGGCCTGGTCCTCATGGTCGTCGAGGACGGCCGCCTGCACGTCATCGGCCGGCGCGGCTACAGCACGGCGTTCGTCGACCGCCTCGACGGCACGCCCCTGGACTCCCGTACCCCGACGGCGTACGCGCGGGCCACGGGCGAGCCGCTCTTCTTCCCGGACTTCGCCGACTTCCGGCGCGCCTACCCCGGCGCACCCCGCCACGACGCCAGGAACGCATGGGCCTTCCTGCCGCTGACCGCCTCCGGCCGCAACACCGGATGCCTCGTGCTCTCCTATGACCAGCCCCGCCCCTTCCCGCCGGCCGAACGCGCCCTCCTCGCCTCCCTCGCCGGACTGATCGCCCAGGCCCTGGACCGCGCCCGCCTGTACGACGCCCAGCACACCCTCGCCCACACCCTGCAGACCGGCCTGCTTCCCCCCGCGCTGCCCCGGGTCCCCGGCCTCGGCGTCGCCGCCCGCTACCAGTCCGCCCGCCACGGCATGGACATCGGCGGCGACTTCTACGACCTGATCCACACGCCCACCGCCACCACGGCGGCGATCGGCGACGTCCAGGGCCACAACACCGCCGCCGCCGCGCTGATGGGGCAGGTCCGCACCGCCGTCCACGCCCACGCCGCCGCCGGCGCCTCACCCGGAGAACTCCTCGCCCGCACCAACCGCCTCCTGACCGACCTCGACGCGGGACTGTTCACCAGCTGCCTGGTCGTCCGGCTCGACCTCGCCCACCAGCGCGCCCGGCTCGCCACCGCCGGACACCCCTCACCGCTGCTGCGCCACCCCGACGGACACACCGAAGTCCTGAACCTGGACCCCGGACTCCTGCTGGGCATCGACCCCGACGCCGACTACCCCACCACCGACATCCCGCTCCCGCCCGGCGCCGTGCTCCTGCTGTACACCGACGGGCTCGTGGAGGTCCCCGGCACCGACCTCGACGACACCACCGAAGCCCTCGCCCGACACCTCGCCCGGACCCCGGTCCACCACCTCGACGACCTCGCCCAGAGCCTCCTGCGCCACGCCGGGCACCCCGCCCGCAACCACGACGACATCGCCCTGCTGCTCATCCGCCCCGACCCGTGACGCGGGGCAGGCGGGCAGGCGGGCGGGCAGGCGGGCAGCACGAGCGACCGGCCGACCGGCGGCGTACGGGAGGCGTTCCGCCGGGTGGGGTGCCGGTCGCCGTGTCGGCGTGGGCGGCGGCAGTGGCACCACGAGGATGTTGGCCGACGTTTCCCGGGAGCTCCCGCGAGTACCGTGGGAGGGGCATCCGGGGGCCGCACCGGCGGATGGGGATGACAGGCGTGTCGACATCGAGTCACGAAACATTCGGCGCACCCTGCTGGGTCAGCCTCATGGCCCGCGACGTCGGTGCCGCACAGGCCTTCTACAGCGCCGTCCTCGGCTGGCGGTTCGGCGGCGACCGGCTCGGCGAGGGCTTCGCCGTCGGGTTCAGTGACGGGATCCCGGTGGCCGGACTCGGTTCGGTGCCCGCCGGTGTCACGGTCCCCGTCACCTGGACCCCGTACTTCGCCGTCGACGACGCCGACGTCACCGCCTCGCGCATCCTCGAACGCAGCGGGACCGTCGCCGTCGGCCCCCTCGCCTTCGGTACGGGACGCGCGGCGCTCGCCGCCGACCTCGACGGCGCGGTCTTCGGGATCTGGCAGGGCGACGCCATCCCCGACTGGGGCATGGGCGGGGAGGCCGCGCCCGCCTGGCTCGAACTGCGCACCAGGAACGCCTTCGACGCCGCGATCTTCTACGGCGAGGTCCTGGAATGGGCCGGTGCCCACACCGGGTGCTGCGAGGTCGCCTACGTGGAGGAGGACAACCGCATCCTGCTCCGCCACGCGGGCCGCACGGTGGCCCGCCTGCACGGCGGAACGCTCGCCCAGGCACCCGACCCGCACCTGCGGCCGCACTGGCACGTCCACTTCCGGGTGCCCGACCCGGAGACCGCGGTGAAGGCGGCGACCTCCCTGGGCGGCAGCACCGTCTCGGTGGCGGACGCCGGTCCCGGCCCGCACGAGATCACCCTGAGGGACCCGGAGGGCGCGCTGTTCGGGATCGTCGGGCCGGACGTCGCCGTCCCCTTCTGATCGGGCGCCGTCCCCGTCCGATCCCCCCGCCCCTCTGCCCTTCGGCAGAGGGGCGGATCGTCCGCGCGGCCCATGCCGGCGCGGAATCCGGCATCGATACTGGTCGGCGTGGGACCCATCAGCCTTTCGCCGCACCCTGCCCGCGGCCGCCCGGTCGCGCGGACGGCCGGTGCGGGCCTCGCCGGCCTGCTCGGCCTGGGCGTGTACGCGGTCGTCGGCCGCCTCGGGTTCCTGCCCCACCCGTCCCTCCAGCTCGCGGTCCTCGCCGTGGGCACCGGGCTCTTCGCGCTACGCCGGCGACTGCCCGGGGCCGTGCTGCTCACGGCGCTCGCCGCGCTGGCCGGAGCGGTGCCGGCCGTCGGGCCGGTGACGGCCGCGGCCGCCTACTGCGTGGCCCGCCGGACGGCCCGGCCGCGGCCGCGGGCCCGGCTGCTGGCCTGCGCCGGGCTCCTCCTGGTGGTCTGCGCGACGGCGGCCGGGCCGTGGCTCGGCCCCGGGTCGGCGGCGTACGGGCTGGCGCTCGGCCTGGCCCTCGCGCCGACCGCCGTGGTCGTCCCGGGCCTGGTGGGCACGGCGCAGGGGCAGCAGGGCCGCCTGGTACGGGCGCTGCGCGAGCGCGGTGACGCGGCCGAACGGGCCCGCCGGCTGGCCGACAGCGAGGCCCGCATCCACGAGCGGTCCCGTATCGCCGCCGAGATGCACGACCTGGTGGGCCACCGGCTCAGCCTGGTGTCGCTGCACGCCGGAGGGCTGGAACTGGCTCTGGAACGGGCCGCGCCGGAGCTGCGCGAGGAAGCCGTCCTGGTGCGGCGCACCACCCGCGACGCCATGCGCGAGCTGCGCCAGGCCCTCGGCGTGCTCGGGCCGCTCGGCCGCGACACCGGGCCCGATCCGCTCACCGACGCCACCGGCACGCGCACCGACATCGAGGCGCTGGTCGCACAGTCGCGCAACGGGGGGATCGCGGTACGGCTCGACTGGACGGGACCGGACCTCGACGCCCGCCCCGCACCGGTCCGGCGGGCGGTGCACCGCGTCGTACGGGAGGGCCTGACGAACGTGCACCGCTACGCGCCGGACGCGCACGTCACCGTGGCGGTCCGGCACGGCGGCGGGCAGGTGCGGGTCGGTGTGCGCAACGGGGCGCGCCCCGGGCCGCCGGCGCCCGTGGCGGAAGCAGGCACCGGGCGCGGCCTGACCGGACTGCGCGAGCGGGTCGAACTGCTCGGCGGGACGTTCGAAGCCGCCGCGCTGCCGTCCGGCGGTTTCCGGGTGGCGGCGGCCCTGCCGGCCGAGCCCGCGGGCGGCCCCGCCTCCGGGCGCACCGCATCCGCGCCAGACGCCTCCCGGCCACCGTCCACCCTCGAAGCGCCCGTCACCGGACCGCCCGCGGCGGGACCGCCCGCGGCCGGGCCCGACGGGCGCGGGACCGCTGCGTTCCTGACGCTCGGCCTGGGGCTGGCCGCGCTGTCCGCGCTCATGGTCGTCGGGATCGCCTTCGTGTACGCCGCCCAGCCGTCCGGCCGCACCGGGCCCGCCCCGCTGCCGCGCGTCGGCATGACATACGGGGAGGTGTCGGCGCTCGGCGTTCATGACAACGGCGCCGTACGGGCCGCTGCCACCGGCCACGAGCCGCCGCGTCCGGCCGGTGCGGCGGGCTGCCTCTACCCCTTCAACGGCGCCACGGAGCGGCACCCCGGCGGCCTGCTCATCGCCCGCTACTGCTTCGACGCGGCGCAGCGGCTGATCGCCGTCGACCGGTTCGTCGTCCCGGCCGTCCGGGACTCCACTCCCTGGGAGATCCCGTGACCGAGCCCGTCCCGCCCACCGGACCCACCGGACCCACCGGACCCACCGGGCCCGCCCAGCCCGCCCGGCCCCTCCGGCCCGTCCGTGTCCTGCTCGCCGACGACGAGACGATGATCCGGCACGGCGTCCGCCTGATCCTGCGGCACGCGGGTGACATCGACGTCGTCGCCGAGGCCGCCGACGGACGGCAGGCCGTCGCACTGGCCGCCGCCCACCTGCCCGACGTGGCGCTGGTCGACATCCGGATGCCGGTGTGCGACGGTCTGGCCGCGATCGCACCGCTGCTCGCCCTCGATCCCGCGCCGCGCGTGGTGATGCTGACGACCTTCGGCGACGAGGACAACGTCCTGACGGCGCTGCGCGAGGGCGCCGCGGGCTTCCTCCTGAAGGACGAGGGCCCGCAGGAGCTCATCGCCGCGGTACGCGCGGCCGCCGCGGGCGACTCCGTGCTCTCCCCGGGCGTGACGGGGTCGGTGATCGCCCGGATGCTGCGCGGCGGCGGCCGCGACGGCTCCGGGTCCGCACCGGCGCCCGCGGACGAGCGGATCGCGCGGCTCACCGCACGGGAACGAGAGGTCCTCTCGATGCTGGGCGAGGGTCTGTCGAACCAGGACATCGCCGGACGGCTCGGCATCGGGATCGGCACGGTGAAGACGCACGTGGGCGCGATCCTGGAGAAGACCGGCTCGGCGAGCCGGGTGCAGGCGGCCCTCCTCGCCCACCGGACGGGCCTGGCCTCCTGACGGCGGCCCTGCGCCGGCCTCTGCCCGAAGGCGGAGGCGGCCCCGCCCCGGCTGTGCCCGAAGGCAGAGGCGGCGGGCCCCCGCCTTCCTCGGGACATAGCTCAACTCCCGCCTCCAGCACGATGTCCGCGCAGGTCAGGACGGTGAGCATGGATGCGTCCCCCGGTCCGGCCGCCCTTGTCGGGTGCGGACCGTCGCTCCTCGCACCCGAGGCGGAGTCCCCATGTCTCAGTTCTCTCCTTCCCCCGAACCGGCCGCCCGCGCCACCGGTCTGACCAAGGTGTACGGGAAGGGGGACACCCGGGTCACCGCCCTGGACGCGGTGACGGTCGACTTCGCCCGGGGCAGGTTCACCGCCGTCATGGGCCCCTCCGGATCCGGCAAGTCCACACTGATGCACTGCCTGGCCGGACTGGAAACGGTGACCTCCGGCTCGGCTCGCATCGGCGCCACCGAGCTGTCCTCGCTAAACGACCGGCAGTTGACCGCACTGCGGCGGCACAAGGTGGGCTTCGTCTTCCAGGGGTTCAACCTGCTGCCCACCCTGACCGCACTGGAGAACATCACGCTGCCGCTACGGCTCGCCGGGCGCCGGCCCGACGCCGCCTGGCTGGAGGCCGTCGTCGCCACCGTCGGACTGGCGGGCCGGCTGGGCCACCGCCCGGCCGAGCTCTCCGGCGGCCAGCAACAGCGGGTCGCGGTGGCGCGGGCGCTCATCTCCCGCCCCGAGATCGTCTTCGCCGACGAGCCGACCGGGAACCTCGACTCGCGCTCCGGCGCCGAGATCCTCGGCTTCCTGCGCGACTGCGTACGGGAGTTGGGGCAGACGGTGGTGATGGTCACCCATGACCCGGCGGCCGCCGCCTCCACGGACCGGGCCCTGTTCCTCGCCGACGGCCACGTCGTCGACGAACTGCACGAGCCGTCCTGCGCCGCCGTCCTCGACCTGATGCTCGGGGTCGAGGACGGGCCCGGGAACGGGGACGGGCACGGGATGCGCCGAGAGGGCGCGGGCCACCGCACCCGCTGACCGGCGCACCGCCCCCCCGTCTCCCCGTCTCCCGGTACCGGCACCCCGCACCCCGCACCCCGCACCCCGAAAGCTCCTCATGCTGCGAACAGTCCTGCGCAACCTGCGCGCGCACACGGCCCGTCTGGCCATGACCGTCCTCGCGGTCTGTCTCGGTGTCGCCCTCGTCTCCGGCACCCTCGTCCTCGCCGACTCCTCCGCCGCCGCCTACCGCGCCGCCGCCTCGAAGAACTTCGCCGGCATCGCGGTGACCGTGACCCCGAAGGACGCCCCGGACGCACCACCCGGCGAAGACCGCACGAGCGTCCTGGACGACGCCCTGGTACGGAAGCTGGCCGGCGTACCGGGTGTCGCCGCCGTACGGCCCGCCGCCGACGGCTCGGCCACCCTGTCCGCCTCGGACGGCACCCCGCTTCGGGCCGGCCGTGCCTGGGCCAACCTCGGCGCCGCCCACCTACCCGGCGCGGACGGCCAGGACAGCCGCTACCCGCTGGTCGAGGGCCGCGCACCACGCACCGGCGGGGAGATCGCCGTGGACCGCGGCACGGCCGCCGCCGGCCGCTTCCGCCTCGGCGACACGATCACCCTGGCCACCGACGGCCCCGTGATGGCCAAGCGGCTCGTGGGCATCGTGACCACGCAGGACACCCGGGTCACCGCGGGCGGCACCCTCGCCCTGTTCGACCGGGCCACCGCCCAGCAGCTGTTCGCCTCACCCGGCCGGTACACCGGGATCGACCTGGCCGCCGCGCCCGGCACGAGCCAGGCCGAACTCTCCGGCCGGGTGGCCTCCGTACTGCCCGCCGGGCGGGCCGAGGCCACCACCGGCGCCGCCCAGGCCGCCGGGCAGGCCCTCTACGTCGGCACCCTGACCCGGGGGCACGCCAAGCTGCCGCTGGTCTTCGCCGGGATCTCGCTGTTCATCGGCTCCTTCCTCATCGTCAACACCTTCACGATGCTGGTGACCCGGCGCACCCGGGAGATCGCGCTGCTGCGGGCGATCGGGGCCTCGCGGCGTCAGGTGACCGGCTCCGTGCTCGCCGAGGCCGCGCTCGTCGGCCTGGTCTCCTCCGCCGCCGGATTCCTGCTCGGCCTCGGGGTCGCGGCCGTACTGCCCGGCCTGCTCAGCACCGCGCAGGACGCGCTGCCCGACGGGCCGCTGGTGATCGGCCCGCGTCCGGTGGCGGCCGCGCTCGGCGTCGGCGTCGGCGTCACGGTGCTCGCCGCATGGCTGCCGTCCCGCAGGGCCGCGAAGGTCGCGCCGGTCGAGGCGATGCGCTCGGCGCACCGGCCGCCGTCCGCGACGCGCTCGCGGCTGCGCGCCGCCGCCGGGCTGGTCCCGCTCGTCCTCGGCGCGGGGCTGCTGGTGTCGCTGAGCGGGGTGAAGGACGCCTCGGTCCGCAACCTCCAGGACGCGATGCTCGCCTGCGGCCTCCTCGTCGTCGCCCTGATCGTGCTCGCGCCGCTGCTCGCCGCGCCGGTGATCCGGCTGGCGGGCCGGGCGGTCGACCGGTTCGGGGCCGTCGGCCGGCTCGCCCGGGAGAACGCGCTGCGCGACCCGCGGCGCACCGCGGCCACCGCGTCCGCCCTGATGGTCAGTACGGCGCTGGTGGCCGGGCTCGCGGTCGTCGGCCACTCCACTGCGCAGGCCCTGGACCGGCAGGCCGCGGCGGGACTCGGCGCCGACTACGTGATCGGCACCCGCACGCCCACCGCGGGCATCGACCCGGACGCCGTCCGGCGGGTGGCCGCCGCCCCCGGGGTGCGGACCGCGGCGGCCGTCGCGGACGTGTCGCTGTTCGTCGGCGGCGGGGTTCGTCGGATCGCCGGGGTGGACCCGGCCGTCGTGGACGCGGTCATCGAGCTGGACTTCGTCGACGGCTCCGCGAAGGGGCTCGGGCCGGGCCGGATCGCCGTCTCCGCCTCCCTCGCCCGGGAGCAGGGCCTCGCCGCCGGCGACCGGGTCGCCGCCCGCATCGGACGCGGCCGGGACCTGACCCCGTACACGGTCGTCGGCGTCTACCAGGACAACCCCGTGGCCGGCGACGCGCTCGGCGACCTCGGCGAGGTGCGGCAGCACGGCGTCCTGCCCGGATCCGCCCAGCGGGTCCTGGTGCGCACGGACGACGGCGCCGCCTCCGACGCCGTGGAGAAGCGGCTGCGCACCGCGGTGGGCGGCAACCCGCTGCTGAAGGTCCAGGACCGGCAGGCACTCGTCCGCGAGGCCGCGGGCAGCGTCGGCGACCTGCTGACCCTGATGTACGGGCTGCTCGCCATCGGCGTCGTGATCAGTGCGCTCGGCATCGTGAACACCCTGGCCATGTCGGTCGCCGAGCGGACCCGGGAGATCGGCGTGCTGCGCGCCATCGGCATGGACCGGGCCGGTGTCCGGCGGATGATCCGGCTGGAGGCCGTGATCGTCGCCGCCTTCGGGACCCTGCTGGGACTGCTGGCCGGCGTGTTCAGCGCCTGGGCCGTCGGCTCGCTGGCCAACGGCGCCATGGCCCACTACGCGCTGGTGGTCCCGTGGGGAACCCTGCTGCTGGTGTGTCTGCTGTCCCTGGCGATCGGCGCGGCGGCCGCCGTCGTCCCCGCCCGACGAGCGGCGGCGCTGAGCCCGCTGCGCGCGGTCTCCGACGCGTAGCAGGCCGAAGGGCCGTCACCTGGAGGGCCCAGCTGAACAGGCGCGTCCCGTGGCGGTCCGGGTCCAATGGCAGGGCGCGGCCTTCCGCCGCGCCCCGTCGCTGCCCAGCCGTCCCCGGGAGTGCCATGAGCGAGCCGTCCCCGTCACCCGGCGACCCGCCCGGGGCGGCGCCGACCACCCCGCCGACCACCCCGCCGGCCGCCCCGCCGGCCGCCCCCGGCGGCGGATCCCGCGGGGGGCGGATCGCGAAGAGCGCCCTCTCGGCCGTGCTGATCACGCTGACGTGCATCCTCGTGCCGGTCTCCCTGCTCACCGTGTGGGTGCACGACATCGTGCTGGACACCAACCGGTACGTCGCCACGGTGCGGCCGCTCGCCTCCAACCCGGCGATCCAGCAGGCCGCCGTCCACCGCATCACGGAGGCCGCCGATGCGAAGGTGGACGGCTCCCGAATCACGGCCGACCTGGCGAAGTGGCTGGAGTCCCAGGGGCTGCCGCCCAGCGTGGGCTCGGCGGTCAAGTTGCTGGGCCCCCAGCTGGACGCGGCCGCCGACCAGGTCGTCTCCGGGGTGGCGACCCGGATCGTGGAGAGCGACCTGTTCGAGGACGTGTGGACGGTGGCCAACCGCACCGCCCACGGCGCCGTGGTGCACGCGCTCACCGGCAAGGGCCGCGGCGCGGTCGGGGTCGACGGCGGCACCGTGACGCTCGATGTCGGGGAGGCCGTCGACAAGGTCAAGGAAGAGCTCGTGGCCGCCGGGGTCTCCCCGGCGGCCAAGATCCCCGAGGTCGACAAGCAGATGGTGCTCTTCCAGAGCGACGAGCTGGGCCGCATCCGGGGCGCGGTGCACCTGCTCGACGTCCTCGGGAACTGGCTTCCCGTCATTACGGTCGTCCTCGGCGCGGCCGGCGTGCTGCTCGCCCGGCGACGGCGCCGGGCCCTGGTGACCACCGCGCTGTGCGCCGCGTTCGCCTGCCTGCTCGTCGCCGTCGCCCTGGTGGTGGGCCGCCACTACTACCTCGACCACCTGCCCGCGGAGGTCCAGTCCCCGGCTGCGGCAGCGGCCGTCTTCGACACGCTGGTGCGCTTCCTGCGGGTCAGTCTGCGGACCGCGATGGTCCTCGGGATCGTCGTGGCGCTCGGCGCCTATCTGTCCGGCGCCGGCCGTCTGCCGCGCGGCGTGCGCGGGCGGGCCGACCGTACGGCCGACTCCGCGGCGCGCTGGGGCGCCGGGCACGGGGTGCACACCGGCACGGCGGGCCGGTGGGTGGAGGCCCACCGCCACGCGCTCACGGTGGGCGTGCTCCTCGCCGTGGCGCTCGTGTTCGCCCTGTGGAACCACCCGACCGTACTGACCGTGCTGCTGCTGGTGCTGATCCTGCTGGTGGTGCTTGCCGTACTGGCCCTGCTGGCGGCCGGCGGCCGGGTCGCCGACGGCACGGAAGGCGGAGCGGCGCCCGCTGCGGGGGCGGCACCGGGACCGGGTGACCGGGGAGCCGGGAGCCGGTGACCGGTCGGCGCGCGGATGAGGCCGGGCAGGCCCCGACCCGGGGCGGGGCGGGACCCGCCCCGGGTCGTGCGGCTCAGGCGAGGATCCTGGCCTTGGCCCGGTCGAACTCCTCCTGGCTGATGTCGCCCTTGTCCTTGAGCGCGGAGAGTTTGCTCAGCTCGTCCGCGTTGCCGCCGCTGCCGCTGCCGGCCGCCTGCCGGACGTACGAGCGGAAGGCCGCCTCGTTCTCCTTGACCTGCCTGGCGTCGCGCTCGTGCATGCTGCGGCCGCGGGCGATGACGTAGACGAACACGCCGATGAAGGGGACGAGCAGCACCAGGATGAGCCATCCCGCCTTCCCCCAGCCGTGCAGGCTGTGGTCACGGAAGATGTCCGTGATGACTTTGAAGAGCAGGAAGAACCACATGACCCACAGGAAGAACCACAGCATCGTCCAGAAGAGGTTGAGAAGTGGATAGTCGTCCATATCCGACTCCGATCGTGCGCGTGGTACTCCAGTGATACAGGCGGCTCCGCCGCGGCGCATGCGGAGCCGGTGGGGCATCTTTTGCACCCGTGCGCGGGACGACGCGACCATGGACGCATGAGCACTGTCTTCCCCCTTCCCGGGGAGGGGCCGACCCACCGATGGGGAAAAGCCGATGGTGCTTGACCTGATCGTCATCGGGCTGATCATCACGCTCTATCCGCTGCCCATCATGGCCTTCGTCCTGGTGGTGTCCGCGCCCGGCGGTCTGTGGAAGGGGCTCGCCTTCAT
Source organism: Streptomyces sp. NPDC058880 (assembly GCF_042742535.1). Classification (NCBI taxonomy): domain Bacteria; kingdom Bacillati; phylum Actinomycetota; class Actinomycetes; order Kitasatosporales; family Streptomycetaceae; genus Streptomyces; species Streptomyces sp. NPDC058880. The sequence continues at coordinate 27,551 of NZ_JBHYMC010000032.1, read as the reverse complement.
CCTCGCCTGGCTGGGCTGCCTCGTCGCCGTGATCGCCGTCGTCCTCCTCCTCACCGGGGGCCAGCCCCCGCCGCCGCGCTCCCCACCGTCCACCGCGGGCCTCGCGGTCCGGCTGGCCATCGGCATCGCGCTGGTCGGGTACGCCGAACACCGGCGCCGGCGGCGCCCGGTGGGGGGCGTCGCCCCGGAAGCGGAAGGGGCGGAATCCGGACCGGCCGAGGAGCCGCGCGCGCTCTCCCGCATGGACCGGGCGTCCGCGTGGTCGGCGGCCGGAATCGCGGTACTCCTCCAGCCGTGGGGGATGGTGGGGGCGGCCGCCGCGACGGTCGTCGAGGCGAACCTGTCCGACGGCGCCACGTACCTGGCCCTGTTCGGCTTCTGCGTCCTGGCCTCCTCCACCCTCCTGGCGATGGAGCTGTTCATGGTGTTCGCGCCCGAGCGGGCCGCGCTGGCGCTCACCGGGATGCGGGCGTGGCTGTCGGACCACAAGGACCCTGCGATCGTCCTCGCCTGCCTCGTCCTGGGCCTGTGGCTGGTGGGCAGGAGCCTGTACGAGCTCACGCGCTGACGGCGGCCCGCGGACGGGCGTGGTGCTCCGGTCGCCGGATGCGGTCCGGGCCGTTCTCCTGAAGGCATGGAACGCAATGCAGCCCGCCGCCGGCGGCGCGCCCTGCTGGGCCACTGCCTGCGCGGGACCGGCTCGGTGGTCGTGCTCACCGGGCTGTACTACCTGGCGCCGATGGAGGGCGGGTTCGGCGCCCTGACCGTCCTCACCCTCGTGCTGGGCCTGCTCGCCTTCACCCTGCTGACGGTCTGGCAGGTCAATGCCATCACCCGGTCGGAGTATCCGAGGCTGAGCGCTCTTGAGGCCATGGCGACCGCCGTACCGCTCTTCCTGATGATCTTCTCAGCGACGTATTTCATGCTGTCCGAGAACGTCCCGGCGAGCTTCACCGAGCCCCTGGACCGGACGGACGCCCTCTACTTCACGGTCACGGTGTTCGCGACCGTGGGCTTCGGCGACATCGTCGCCACGACCGGGACCGGGCGGGTGCTGGTCACCGTGCAGATGATCGCCGACCTGATCGTGGTGGGCGTGATCGCCAAGGCCCTCTTCGGTGCGATGAAGATCGGAATGCGCAGGCGGGCCGGCGGGGATCACGGGGAACCGCCGGGCACGGACGACGAGGAGCTCTGAGCCACCCCCCGGGTCCGCGCGCCCGCGCCGTACGCAGAAAGGACCCCGCCCGGGAACCGGACGGGGTCCTTTCCGCACAGAGGGAGGGGGATCCGGGCGGTCACCCGGCCGTCAGCACTTCAGACCGGAGGCGGCGGCCGTCGTGGCCTGCTCCAGCGACTGGATCTGCGGCTGCAGTTGGGTGAGCGCGGCCTGGCCGGTCGTGTCGCCCGGCAGGTCCTGATAGCCCTTCTTGAGGTTCTCGGCGGCGGACTGCACCGCCTCGCGCTCCGCGTCCTTCAGCTTGTTCGCGTTCTCCTTGACGTTCTCCCAGTCCTGCTGGACGGCGTCGTAGGCGTCCTTGACCTGGTCCTTGGTGGCGACGGCCGGATCCAGGGCCTTCAGCTTGGCGTTGTCGGCCTTGAGGGCGTTCAGGTCCGTGCACAGGGCGGCCGCGGCCTCGGTGGCCTCCTCGGCGGGGGAGGGACTGTCGTCGGAACACGCGCTGAGGCCGAACACCGCGCTCAGGCAGAGCACACCGACCACCGGGAAACGCTTCATGGAGGGGCCTTCCTCGATCAGGCAAACCAGGCGTACGGGATCTTCCGGTACTACGACAAACTATGCACAACCGGACACGCTCCGCATCCGCACGCCCTCAGGCGGCGGGCTGGATGTTCTGGTTCAGGTGGAAGAGGTTGCCCGGGTCGTAGGTCCGCTTGACCTCGGCCAGACGGTCGTAGTTCCCCTTGTAGTTGGCCCTGATGCGGCTCTGGTCGTCCTCGGCCATGAAGTTGATGTAGCCGCCCTCCTCCGAGTGCGGTGCGGTGGCCTCGTAGTAGTCGCGGACCCAGGCGGTGTTCGCCTCGTTGTCCGCGGGGTCCGGCCACATCCCGGCGATGACGGTGGCGAAGTTGGCGTCGCGGTAGGCGAAGGCCGTCTCGTCCGGTCCGACGCGGTGGCAGGCGCCGTTGATCGGGTAGATGTGCACCGTCGAGTTCACGACGGGCACCTTCGGGCCGTGCACCAGGTGCGCCTCGATCGCGGAGTCGGTCAGCTCCGTCACGAAGTTGGCCTTCCAGTAGTGCTGGAGACCGGGCGGAACGAGCGCGTCGAACGCGCTGTTGAGGGCCGGGTACGGCATGGGGCCGACGTGCTCCGCGACCACCGGCGCGATGTCGCGGAAGGGCCGCAGGGCCCGCTCACCCTCGTCCAGCGGCCCGGTCCAGCACGCCACGATCAGGGCGAAGGGGTCGCCGTGCCGGTCTTCCGGGATGAACGGCAGCGGAGGGGCCAGTTGGAAGGCCGGGAAGCCGCCGAGCTGCTCCGGGGCGTCGGCGATGTAGTCGGCGAAGGAGCGCAGCACCGTGGCGGCGTCGTCCAACTCGAAGAGCATCGGTCCGCCGTAGATGTCCTTGACCGGGCTCAGCCGGTACTCGAACGAGGTCACCGCGCCGAAGTTCCCGCTGCCGCCGCGCAGCGCCCAGAAGAGGTCCGGATTCTCCTCCTCGCTCGCGACCACGACGCGGCCGTCCGCCGTCACCACATCGGCCGAGATCAGGTTGTCGCAGCTCAGGCCCAGTCCGCGGGACAGGTAGCCGATGCCGCCGCCGAGGGTGAGTCCGCCGATGCCGGTGGTCGAGATGATCCCTCCGGTGGTGGCCAGCCCGTAGGCGTAGGTCGCCGCGTTGAAGTCGCCCCAGGTCGCGCCGCCCTCCGCACGGGCCGTGCGGCGCGCGGCGTCGACGCGCACCCCGCGCATGCCGGACAGGTCGGCGACCACGCCGTCGTCACAGGTGCCGAAGCCGGGCACGCTGTGGCCGCCGCCGCGCACCGCGAGGTCCAGCCCGTTCTCCCGCGCGAAGTCCACCACCGCCATGACGTCCCCGGTGTTGGCGCACCGCACGACGGCGGCCGGCCTCCGGTCGATCATGGCGTTGTGGACGGCCCGCGCCTCCTCGTAGGCGTCGTCGCCGGGTGTGACGACCGCTCCGCGTACGCGTTCCCGCAGCTGGTCGATCGAGAGCTTGCCCATGACCATCGCTCCTCGTCCTTCGTACGTCGCTCTCACGCCGCGCCGAGACGCGTGCGCCGGGTGCTGCCGCTACGGCCCCAGATGGCTGAAGCCCACCTCGAAGTGCTCGACCCTGACGACCTGCTGCCCCTCCCGTCGGGCGGTCTCCTCGCGGATCCGGTCGGCGAGTTCCTCGCTGTCCCGCATGCTCCGCTCGTCCTCCCACAGGGTCAGCGACCTGGCCTGACCGGTGGCCCGGTCGACCAGGTAGTAGACGCCCCGGAAGCCGGGCGCGTCCCGCACCTGCCGGACGATCTCCTCCGAATGCGCTTCCAGGTCTCCCTCCGCGGGGACGGGGGAACCCTGGTAGGTGCTCAGCCTCGCGAACATCTGCGGCAGTCCTTCCTGGCCCGGCCGCCGTCGGGAGACAGGCAGCTCCAGGACCAGCGTCCTCCGGCAGACCGCGCCCCGCATGCCGGAGCGGCGCGACAATGGTGGCGAAGGACGCGTCTTCCGGTGCCGTTGCGGAGAGGCGGGACGTCGAGTGGCGTACATAGCTGTGACCGCCCTGAGCCATGTCGGGCTGGTCCGCGAGCACAACGAGGACAGCCTCGTGATCGGGCCGTGGACCCTGTGCGGGACCGTGACCCAGAACCCCCAGACGCTGGTGTTCCCGTTCGGCAGACCGCTGGTCGTCGCGGTCGCCGACGGGCTCGGCGGGCAGCCGGCGGGGGAGGTGGCCAGCGAGCTCGTGGTCCGCCAGCTCTCCTCGCTCGGCCCCGCACTGAACTGCGCCGAGGCCGTCGGTGACGCGCTGGACCTGTGCAACGACGCCGTGTACTCGGCCGCCGACGGCCGGCCCGACCTGACCGCGATGGGGACCACCGTCGCGGGTGCGCTCGTGCTGACCGAGTCGCTGCTGTCCTTCAACGTCGGCGACAGCAAGGTGTTCCACGCGGCCCGCGACGGACTGCACCAGGTGAGCGTGGACGACAGCCCGCCCCCGGCGCCCGGCCACCGCACCACCTCGGCCGTCACGCAGGTGCTCGGGGGAAGCCGCGGCCGCCGTGCGATCACCCCGCACATCGAGACCTTCGCGCTGGCGGAGGGCGACCGCTACCTGGTGTGCAGCGACGGGCTGACCGACCCGGTGCCGGACGACACGATCGAGGAACTGCTGCGGGTGCACGACGATGGCAGAGCGGCCTTCGAACTGTGGAAGGCCGCGATCGACGCGGGAGGCCCGGACAACATCACCCTCGCACTGCTGCGCATCGGGGCCTGACCATATGACCGTACGACCTTTCATTGGATTTCAGGACCGTATATCGGGAGGCGCGGCGCCGAATATCCAAACGGAAAGGCTTTCCCGGCTCTCCGGTAATCACTGTGCTACGGTGACGCCAGTTGCGGTTGTGGTCCCCAAAAAAACTTACAAGTGCTCTCACCCTATCTTCCGGTGGGCGCACTTTTCATTTCCGGTTCACATGTCCGGTCGGGGCAATCATCTCGGCGACGCCGGGTCCGCACAGTGCGGCCCGGGCAAGGCCCCAAAGGAGAATTCGCATGGCATCCGGCACCGTGAAGTGGTTCAACGCGGAAAAGGGTTTCGGTTTCATCGAGCAGGAGGGCGGCGGGGCGGACGTCTTCGCCCACTACTCGAACATCGCCACTTCCGGCTTCCGTGAGCTCCAGGAGGGCCAGAAGGTCACCTTCGACGTCACGCAGGGCCAGAAGGGACCGCAGGCCGAGAACATCGTTCCCGCCTGACGCCGAAGCGGAGACCGAAGCCGAGGCCGACGGCGAGACCGAAGCCGACGTCCGGGCGGACGGGCCCGCGGCCCGCACCTCTGCGTGCGGGCCGCGGCCATGCCCGCCCCGCGCCCGCCCGCCCCGCGCCCGCCGGGAATCGGCCGCCGTCGCGGCGGAAGCGCCGGCCGCGGCCGGCGCCGCTTGCTAGAGTCCCTGCCCATGTCGATCCCTGACGACCTGCTCCGCGACATCGCCGCCATGGTCGAGTCGGAGCAGACCAATCAGATGTCCCTGACGGTCGTCGTGAACGGCGCCGTCATCACCGGCCGCCTCGCCCCCGAGCACGTCTGGCGCCAGCGCGTGGCCGAGGTCCTGCGGGACTCCGACCAGCTGGGCCCGTTCGCCGAGGTCTTCAGCTCGCCCGGAACCCCGGCCAGACGTCCCGCCGGACCGCCCTCCCACCTGCACTTCCACGTGGCCCGCATCCTCCAGGGCCCGGTGGGCATCCCCGAGACGGGCGGCATGTACCGGATCGCCGTGGCCGACGTCAGTGCCTGGACCGTCGGAGATTTCAGCTACTCCGACAAGTGACCGGCGACCCACCCCGTGTCCACATCCTGGACGACTACTCTCGTTTTATGAACGCAGAAGCCGACGCCCTCACGACCGTGAAAGACGCTGACCGGAAGCACGTCTTCCACTCCTGGTCGGCGCAGGAGCTCATCGACCCGCTCGCCGTCGCCGGCGCGGAGGGCTCGTACTTCTGGGACTACCAGGGCAACCGCTACCTCGACTTCTCCAGCGCCCTGGTCTACACGAACATCGGCTACCAGCACCCCAAGGTCACCGCGGCCATCCAGGAGCAGGCGGCCAGGCTGTGCACCGTCGCACCCGGCTTCGCCGTCGACGTGCGCTCCGAGGCGGCCCGGCTGATCGCCGAGCGCACCCCGGGCGACCTCGACAAGGTCTTCTTCACCAACGCCGGGGCCGAGGCAGTGGAGAATGCCGTCCGCATGGCCCGGCTGCACACCGGGCGCCCGAAGGTGCTGTCGGCCTACCGGTCGTACCACGGCGCCACCTCCACCGCGATCAACCTGACCGGTGACGCCCGCCGCTTCGGCAACGACTCCGCGACCGCCGGCGTCGTGCACTTCTGGGGCCCCTTCGCCTACCGCTCGCCCTTCTACGCGACGACGGAGGCCGAGGAGTGCGAGCGGGCCCTGCGCCACCTTGAGGACACCATCGTCTTCGAGGGTCCCCAGTCCATCGCCGCGATCATCCTGGAGACCGTCGGCGGCGCCCCCGGCGTGCTCGTGCACCCCGACGGCTACCTTCCCGGAGTGCGGGCGCTCTGCGACCGCTACGGCATCGTCTTCATCCTCGACGAGATCATGGTCGGCTTCGGGCGCACGGGGAAGTGGTTCGCCTCCGAGCACGGGGACGTCACCCCCGACCTGCTCTGCTTCGCCAAGGGCGTGACCAGCGGCTACGTGCCGCTCGGCGGGGTCGCCATCTCGGCGGCGATCGCCGAGACCTTCGCCCGCCGGCCCTACCCGGGCGGGCTGACCTACTCCGGGCACGTGCTGGCCTGCGCGGCCGCCGTGGCCACGATCGGCGTGATGGAGGAGGAGGGCATCGTCGAGCAGTCCGCGCGCACCGGCGCCGAGCTCCTCGGACCCGGCCTGCGCGCGCTCGCCGAGCGCCACCCCTCGGTCGGGGAGGTTCGGGGCCTCGGCACGTTCTGGGCCCTCGAACTCGTCCGCAGCAAGCGGACGCGCGAGCCGCTGGTCCCGTACAACGCCGCCGGGGCGGACAACGCGCCGATGGCGGAGCTCGCGGCCGCGTGCAAGAAAGGCGGGCTCTGGCCGCTCGTCGCGGGCAACCGGATCCACATCGCACCGGCCTGCAACATTGCGCCCCAGGACGTGGAGAAGGGGCTGCGCATTCTCGACGAGGCGCTGACGGTGGCTGACGCACACACCGTCTGACCTGTGCGTCTGTGGGGTCGCCCAATCCTGCGGTGCCGGTGTTCGGAGGATCCGTACGGTGGTCAACCCGCCGCACACGTGCTGCAATCCGTGCAGGCCGCGAACGCAAAACAGGCCAAGCACCTACGGACCGGGATGCACGTCAGTCCCGGGGCGGCCCCTCGGGGCCGAACGGCGGGGAGCGGGAAGACCGCTGGACGCCGGGCGTACGGGTCCCAGTAGTACGGACTCCGTGTTCCCGAGTACCCGAAGGAAGACAGCATGAGCAAGCACGTCCTGGCGCAGAACCAGTACGGCAAGGCCGAGAACCGCATCGTGAAGGTCACCCGCAAGGGCAATGACGGTTCCTGGCACGAGATCCGCGACCTCAACGTCTCGGTCGCGCTCCGCGGTGAGTTCCGCGACGTCCACCTCACCGGCGACAACGCCAACTGCCTGCCGACCGACACCACCAAGAACACGGTGTACGCCTTCGGCAAGGAGCACGGCATCGAGTCCCCGGAGGCCTTCGGCATCCTGCTCGCCAAGCACTTCGTGTCCTCGCAGGCGCCGATCCGCGAGGCCCAGATCCGCATCGAGGAATTCGCCTGGGAGCGCATCCCGGTCCCGACGCGGAAGGAGCAGCACTCCTTCGCGCTCAAGGGTCAGGAGGTGCGCACCGCGCAGATCACCTACAGCGAGACCACGGGTCTCCAGGTCATCTCGGGCCTGAAGGACCTCACGGTGATGAATTCGACGAACTCCGAGTTCCACGGGTACATCAAGGACAAGTACACGACGCTCAAGGAGGCGTACGACCGGATCCTGGCGACCAAGGTCACCGCGCGCTGGGCGCACTCGGCGCTGGCCGCCGACGACCCCGGCCACGACTGGGACCAGGCGTACAAGAAGGTCCGCAAGAACATGCTGGAGGCCTTCGCGGAGACCTACTCGTACTCCCTGCAGCAGACCCTGAACCAGATGGCCGAGCGGGTGCTCGACAACTGCCCCAGAGTCAACGAGGTGCGGCTCAACCTCCCCAACAAGCACCACTTCCTGGTCGACCTGGAGCCCTTCGGCCTCAAGAACGACAACGAGGTCTACTTCGCGGCGGACCGCATGTACGGCCTGATCGAGGGCACCGTCCACCGTGACGGGGTGCAGCCGGTGATCGCGACGTCCGACTGGATCGTGGCGTAGCCGGCCCGCACGGCCCGTGAGCCGGGCCCGGACCGCGTCGCGGGGTCCGGGCCCGGTCTTCCGCTACGTGTGCGGCAGTTCGTCCTCGGGCCGGCCGACGAGGAGGTTCCAGCGACCGGCGCGCCCGGTCAGGGTGGTCACCCACTGCGGCCTTACGTCGAGCCGCCAGAAGGCCGCCGGCGGGAGCTTCAGGGCGTACACCACGGCCGCCCGTACGACCGCCTGCTCGACCTCGGCCCGGTGTGTGCCCGGGGCCAGGCCGGCCAGCTCGGCGCCGACACGGGCGATCAGCGCGTCCACGGACTCGCCGCCCGGGGGTGCGTACCCGGGGTCCGTCAGCCAGGCGTGCAGGTCCTCCGGAGTCTCGGCCGCGACCTCCTCCAGGGTGCGTCCGGCCCACTGCCCGACGTCCGGCCCGCGCAGTCCCTCGTAGCCGGGACATGGCCGCGCGTGACCGAAACGGCCCTGACGGGCCGCAGTGTCCAAAGGGGGGCGCGCGAGGTGAACACGCACCAACTGACTCTTCATAAGGGGAGCGTAAGCGCGGTACCGTCACGAACGAGACAAGTCCATGACGACGGTACGACGGAAGCACCGGTGAGAATCCGGCACGGTCGCGCCACTGTGAAACCTCCCCGCGGGGAGGCAAGTCAGACCCGCCACCGTCGTCGAGCGCACCACTGACCGGGACGCGTGTTCCCTCTGGAGGTTCTGCAATGGCCAACTCCGCCGTGCCCACGACGAACGCCCCCGCCATCGCCCCCATCTCGCTCTCCGCGCTCGCCCCCTGGGCGGTGTTCGTCGGCGTCCTGATGCTGGTCCTGCTCTACTTCGTCGGCGCCGAGCAGGGTGCCACCGCCCTCTTCGAGGGCGAAACCATCCACGAGTGGCTGCACGACGGCCGCCACCTGCTGGGATTCCCCTGCCACTGACCCGTTTCCCCTGCCACCGACCACCCCTCGGCAAGGGATCCGTCTCAGCAAGGGAATCGAACATGAACTCCGCATCACCCCGCACCCTGCTCGTCCGCGGCATGCTCGCCGGCCTGCTGGCCGGCACGGCCGCCTTCCTCGTCGCGTACCTCCTGGGTGAGTCCGCGGTGGACGCGGCCATCGCCGTCGAAGAGGCCGCGGCCGGACACGACCACGGCGGGGAGGCTCCCGTCAGCCGGGCCCTCCAGGCCACGGCCGGTCTCGGTACCGGCGTCGTGCTCTACGGCGTCGCGCTCGGCGGTCTCGCCGCGCTCGTGTACTGCTTCGCGCTCGGCCGCATCGGCCGCTTCGGCCCGCGGGCCACGGCGGCCCTGGTCACCGCGGGCCTGTTCGTCGTCGTGACCCTGGTCCCCTTCTTCAAGTACCCCGCCAACCCCCCGGCCGTCGGAGACCCCGCCACCGCTGCCCGGCGGACCGCCCTCTACCTCCTGATGATCGTCCTGAGCGCGTTGCTGGCGGCGGCAGCGGTCATCCTCGGGCGCCGGCTCGCGCCCGGGCTCGGGAACGGGAACGCGTCGGTCGCCGCCGGTGCGGCCTTCGCCCTGCTCATCGGCATCTCGTACGCCGTCCTGCCCGGCGTGAGCGAGGTCCCGGCCGGGTTCCCCGCCGCACTGCTCTGGGAGTTCCGCCTCGCGTCCCTGGCCGTCCAGAGCACGTTGTGGACGACTTTCGGCCTGGCCTTCGGTTTTCTAGCCGACCGGGCCCTTGTGCCCGCTTCCGCACCCAAGGAGGCTGTGCAGCCGACGAATTGACGATGAAAGGCCGATAGTCCATGGCGACGGCGATCAGGGAGTGGCGGGGCTGGACGGGTGCCGCACCCTTCTGGCTGAACTCCTTCCTGCTGCTCCTGGCCCCCTGCTGCGCCGTCACCCTGTTCGGCCAGATCAGCGTCATCGCCGCCCTGGCCGCGCTCGGCGGCCTGGCTCGCCACCTCTGGTACGGCGACTACGGCCATCCGGCCGTGCACCTGGCCGCCGCGTTCATGGGGGCGGGCACGGCGGCCGTCGTCATGTGACACCCCGGGCGTCACCTCCGGCCACCTCGCCCCTCACCCGTTGGGACGAATCCGCGCCACCCCCGGCCGACGGTGGACCGAACCGGCGCGAGCTGCGCAAACTCCCCGTTCGCGCGACGACACGCCCGTGACTCCGCGTCAGTCCCTCGTGTTTCACGGTGTGCCGATGGGCAGAGGAAGTGTCCACTGCTCACATGACCCGGCCGCACGAGCCGGACAGGAGGGAATGCCATGCCCCGCGCCAAGTGGGTCGTCGCGTCTCTGACGGTGGCTCTGCTGTGTACCACCGTGGTGGTGTTGCAGCGGACCGAGGGCGCCGCGCCCGCGGCCGCGGTCACCGACGACGCACTGCCCTCGCGGGCGCTGGGACTGTCCGGCCACCGCCGCCTGGTGCGGGAGCTGGAACAGTCCGGCGAGAGCGACCGCGCGAGGGCGCCCCGACCGCAAGGGGCCGCGGCTGGGCCGCTGAGGACGGTCTCCGGCCCGCTGCGCGCGGCCCGCCCCCTGCGGCTGCGCATCCCGAGTCTGGGCGTCGACGTGCCGTTGGGCGACGACGGCGAGGAGGCGTCCTGGGACTCCTCCGGTCCGGCGCCGGGTGCCGCCGGGACCGCCGTGGTCACCGGAGCCGGTCTGCGGCTGGGGGAGTTGCGCCGGGGCCGGACGATCGAGATCCCGCGCGCGGACCGCCGTACGGCCGTGTTCACCGTCGTACGGATCTCACCCGGCAGGGCGTCCGGGCCGCCGGAGACTCCCGACCGTGCCCAACTGCGGCTGATCGGCGGGGAGACCGCCGTACTGGCCCGGCTGACCGGTCACCGCAGCAGCAGCTGAGGTCTGGCGGACTGTCAGCCGAGGGAGGTGTCTTCGTCCTCCGGTCGGGCGCTTATCGGGGTCCGTCCGGGAGTCTTCCGGCGCGGCGGGGCACACCCCTCGCATGACCTGGAGGCGACACGCACACACGGGGCTGACGAGGGCGCTCACCGCGGCCTGCGTCGTGCTGCTGTGCGTGTTCGGTGCGGGTCCGGCCGGCGCGGACCCGGCGGAACACCGCTCCGCGTCATCGGCCCCCGTGGAACCAGCGGCTCCCGGCGAGCCCGGCGAACCCGTGGAGGGTCCGTCCGATCCCGCAGCGGATCCGGAGGTACGCGCCGCCGTACGGTCGGCAGCGCGCGGGGCCGCCTGCGCCCAGCGGATCCCGCTCGCGGTGTTTCACGTGAAACAGGGCGGCCTCCCGGGGCGCGGCCCCCGCACGGGGGTGGCCGAACCGGACCTGTCCCTGCGGACCGTGCGGAGTGTGGTGCTGCGCTGCTGAGCGGGCCGAGCCCCCAGCGCGTCCCCCCACCCTCCGAGCACCGCGAGGTTCCGCCATGCCCATCGACCCGTACGCCGCACTGAACGCCATGCTCCGCGCCGAGGTCTCGCGCTTCGCGCCCGTCCGCCAGCCCGAGACGACCGCTCCGCCGAAGACCCCGGCCCCGTCCGTCGAGGACGAGGGCGATCCGCAGCGGGGCACCGCCGCGCAGGCGGCCGTCACCCCGCGGACCGTCACCCCGCGGTCGGCGGGCATCAGGACGGCGGCCGGCGACTCGGCCGCGTAGCGGCCGCGCCCGGACGTGCAGGGGCGCCGGCTCCCCCGCCCGCAGTCGGGGGCGGGGGAGCCGGCGCCCCTGTGCAGGGCCGGCGGTGCGGGCGCGCTCAGTCCTCGTGCGTGTAGTAGCGGTAGAAGGCGGTGGCGCCGACGCCCACGGCGACCGCCAGGCCTATCACCACGGAGCTGAGGATGGACTCGTTGGTGAGGCTGTGCAGGTAGCCCACCGCGATGCCGCCGAAGGCTCCGTAGGCGGCGGCGTGGAGCTCGCGCATCATCCGCGGGCCGACCCTGGCCAGGACGAACATGATGCCCGCGAAGATCAGGCCGCAGAGGATGCCGTAGAGGACGTTGGCCGCGGTGACCGGGCCCTGGTGACGGTCGATGAACGCGCACCAGACCCCGTAGACCGTTCCGAGGAGCAGCGGCCTCACGTAGGCGCCCTTGCTCAGGTGGGTCATGTCCGCCATCTGCCGGTGCTGCCGGGGGGCAGCGGGTGCCGCATGTGCCATGACGGGCTCCTCTCTCCCATCATCCAGGGCACACCCGCCGTCTCCGACCGGCAAGTGGATCAGTGGTCAGGGCGTGCGCACCGCCACGGCGTCGATCTCGAAGAGCATGCCGGGCAGGGCCAGGGCGGCGACCCCGATGAGGGTCTGCGCGGGAAGCTCGGTGCCCCAGGTCGCGTGCAGGTGCTTCAGGAGCACTTCCAGCTTCCGCTGGTCGTGGTCGACGACGTAGGTGCCGATGCGGACCACGTCGGCAGGACCGAGGCCGACCGCGGCGAGGGCGGTGCGGAGATGGGCGAAGGCCCGCTCCACCTGCTCGGCGAAGTCGTCGGAGACGACGTGGCCGCTCTCGTCGGAGCCGTACTGGCCGGCTATGAAGACCTGCTCGCCGGGGGCGGAGACGATGTGGCTGTAGCCGAAGCCGGTCGGGGTGTGAAGTCCCGCCGGGTTGATGATGCTGCGCGTCATGCCGAGCTCCCTGCTTCCGTGTCCGTACGTGCTGCGCCTGCTGTCACTGCTGTCACTGCGCGGCGAGCCAGGCGCGGAGCCGCTGAGGGGCCTCGGGGGCCTGCCGCTCGGCCTGCTGCCGGATCTCGTCGAGGTTCTGGGCCGCGAGGGCCTTGCGCCAGGCCAGTTCGGCCCGGGTCATGGCGTGCGCGATGGCGCAGTCGGCGGCGGCCGCGCCCTCCGGCGCCGGTTCGCCCGCGCCGGGTCCCTGCCTACGGATCTCCGCGCACCGGAAGGCCTCCTCGGGCCCCTCGACTGCGGCGACCACGTCCATGAGCGAGACGGCGGCCAGCGGGCGGGCCAATTGGAAGCCGCCGCGCGGACCGGGGCTGGAGGTGAGGATGCCCGCCCGGACCAGCGCCTGCAGCTGCTTGTTGAGGTAGGCCGTGGGCAGGTCGTGCCAGGCGGCGAGGCGCGCCGCCGAGACCGCGCGGTCCGGTCCGCTCCAGGCCAGGTTGACGCAGCTGTGCAGCGCCCACTCGACGCCCTCGCTCATCCTCATATTCTGGATACTAGATATCCAGAATAGTGAAGGCAAGGGTCCCGCGCCGTCCGGTGGCCCACCACCCGCCCGCAGCAACACCACTCGCGCCGCCGCCCGTCCCCGTTTTCCCTGGTGACGTGCGCACCATCCTGTCGGCGGTCCTCATCGTGCTCGTGGCACTCCTCGTGCCCGCGAGCGCCGTGGCGTACTGGGCCGACCGTGAGCTGGGCGACGCGGACCGCTACACCGCGGCCATGTCCCCCCTCGCGGAGAATCCGGCCGTACAGGAGGTCGTCGTCACGCACACCGCCCGTGCCCTCACCGGGCAGATCGACGCCGGCCCCTTCCAGGCCGGCGTCGATGCCCTGCTCGACGAAGCCCTGCACTCCTTCGCCGACACCCCCGCCTACCGGACGGCCTGGGACGCGGCCAACCGCGCCGCACACGCCGCCTTCCTCCACGCCCTCACCACGGGCCGCGGCAACGCCGTCACCATCGACCTCGCGCCGGTCGTCGAGCGGATCAAGAGCGAGCTCGTGGCCGACCAGGTGCCCTTCGCGGACCGCATCCCGGTGACGCGGCTGTCCGTGGAAGTCATGGAGTACGACAACCTCGGCGCACTCCGGAAGGGGTTCCGCATGCTCCAGATCGCCGGCGTCTGGCTCCCGGCACTGACCCTGGTCCTGGCCGTGTCGGCCGTGGCGGTCGCCGTCCGGCGGCGGCGCGCCGTCATCGCCACCGGACTGGGCCTGGCCGTCGGGGCCGGCCTGCTGTGGCTCACGGTGGACGTGTGCCGCCGCCTCACCCTCGACGATCTGCCCGCCGACATCGACCGCGCCGCGGCCGGCGCGGTGTACGACGCCCTCACCGCGTTCCTGCGGACCACCGCCTGGGTCGTGCTGCTGATCGGACTGGCGGCGGCGCTGTCCGCCTGGGTGACGGGCCGACTGCGCCGCACCCCATAAGCTCGGAAGGTACAACACGCGCAGAACACCTCAGAAGAACACAGAAGAACCGATTCGCGAGCGGCGGCACGGAAACGGGAATGAGCACCGAACCCACCGAACACATAGCGCCGCGGCGGGCCCGGCACCATCCGCTGGCGCCACCCGACTGGCTGCTCCAGGGGCTGAAGCCGACCACCGCACCCGTCCCCTGGCCCGCCACCGTACGAGCGGCGGTGGCCCTGTCCGTCCCGCTCGCCGTCGGCTTCGCGCTGAACGAGCCCGAATACGGCGCGCTCGCCTCCATGGGCGCCCTCTCCGGAGTGATCGGCGACACCGCCGACGCCTACCGGATGCGCGTCCTGAACATCGCCGTCCCACAGGTCTTCGGCGCCGTCGGCGTGGCCCTGGGCACCCTCGTCTACGGCCACGGCTGGGTGGCCGTCGGCGCACTCACCCTCATCGCCCTGCTCTCCGGGATGATCTCCTCCATCGGCACGGTCGCCTCCGTGTCCGGTCTGCTGCTCCTGCTCAACGCTGTGGTCGGGGCCGGTCTCCCGATGCCACGGCCTTGGTGGATCGCCCCGCTGCTGCTGAGCGCGGGCGGGCTCTTCGTCCTCGTCCTGACCCTGCTGGGCTGGCCGCTGCACGGCCGCCGACCGGAACGGACCGCGGTCGCCGCCACCTACCGGGCCCTGGCGGACACCCTGGAAGCCGCCGGCGGCCCCGGCGACATCTACGACGAGCGGCGCCGCCGGGTCACCCGGGAACTCAACCAGGCCTATGACCTGATCCTGGGCCGCCGGGCCCGCGTGCACGGGCGCAGCCCGTCGCTCGTCCGCATGCTCGCGCAGCTCAACGTGGTGATCCCGCTGGTGGAGGCCGCGCCCGCCGCCCACCTGCGCGGGCGGCCGCTGCCTGCCGAGATCCCCGCGGCCGTACGGGAGCTCGCGGCGGCCGTCGAGGAGGGCCGCACCACAGCACCCGCGCTCGACCTGCCCGAAGCCCGTACTCCCGCCGAACGGGCCGTGGACGCCGCACTGCGGCACGCCGCGTCGGTCGTCCACCTCGCCGAACCGGACCCGCACAACGTGGACGACCGCCTCGGCCGCCCCGCCGCGCTGACCGTGCGCACCCGGCGGGCGGTGCGCGACATGATGCTGTCCGAGGCCTCCTGGCGCTACGGGCTGCGGCTCGCACTGTGCATCGGCCTCGCGCAGTCCCTCGTGTCGGTGGTCGAGCTCGAACGGTCCTACTGGATCGCGCTGACCGTCACCTTCGTCCTCAAACCGGACTTCGGCTCGGTGTTCTCCCGGGCCCTGCTGCGCGCCCTCGGCACCGCGATCGGGCTGGTCGTCGCCGCCGCCGTGCTCGCCGAAGTACCGCGCGGCTGGTGGGACGTACCGGTCATGATGGTGCTCGGCGCGCTGATCCCGGTCTTCTCCGCCAAGGGCTACGCCTTCCAGACCGCCGCGATCACCCCGGTGATCCTGCTGCTCTCGGACCTGCTCAACCACCAGGGCTTCGACCTGATCCGCCCCCGGCTGCTGGACAGCCTGATCGGCTGCGCCATCACCCTGACCGCCGGATACCTGCTGTGGCCGGAGAGCTGGCACACCCGCATCGGGGACCGGCTCGCCGACACCGTGGACGACGCCGCCCGTTACGTGGAACGGGCCTTCGCACCGGCCGCGGACGACGCGGCCCTCGCGGCGGCCAGGACCACCCGCCTCCAGGCCCGGCGGCGGCTGTACCGCGACCTGTCAGGCGTACGCAGCGAGTTCCAGCGGGCGCTGACCGAGCCCCCGCCGACCGGCACCCGGGCCGCCGCCTGGTGGCCGCTGGTGGTCGCCGTCGAGCGGATCGTGGACGCGTCCACCGCCGCCCGGGTCCGCGTCAACCACGGCGCCCCGCCGCCCGCGGCCGAGGAGGTGGCGGCCGTCGCGCGACAGCTGCGGGAACTGGCCGGCCGGGTGCGCAGCAGCACCGTCCCGGTCCGGGTCGAGGGCGAACCGGAGGGCGACCAGTCGGGCGTCCTGGCCCCCGTCCACCAAGAGCTCGCGGCCGCCCGCGCCATCACCCGGCCGGAGCGCTGACCGGGCCGGGGGAAGGCGGACGGGGGAGCATCGGACCATGTACCGCGCCCCGGCCGTCCTGGCCCTCGCTCTGGCCCTGGCGGGGTGCGCCGACGTGGAGGGGCTGCACAGCGAGGGCGACCTGGGCACGGTGCACGCCCCGCAGAGCCTGTGGAAGGACATCCGCCCCGACCCGCCCCCGAAGCCGGGCACGTCCTCCGTGGTCCCGGGCCTGCCCGTGGTGCCGGGCCTCAGCATGCGCGCGGTGAACCCGGTGGGCGTCGTACGCGCCGACGTCACCTCCGCCACCGAGGAGGACGGCGGCACGGGCCGGCTGGTCGACCAGCGGGCCGCCCAGCGGCTCGCGCTCTGCACACAGGCTGTGGACGGCGGCCCCGACTGCCCGGTGCGCCCCGCGGTCTTCCACGATCTGACGGGCAACGGCCGGGAGGAGCTGATCACCGCCCTGGACATCGACGGCCGGCTCAGCGAGCTGCGCGTCTACACCGTCCGGGACGACGGGAGGATCGCCCGGATCCTGTCCCGGCGAGCGGTGCTGGAGGGGGTGGAGGTGGCCGCCGGACACCTGGCCGTCCGCGAGCCGACCTCGAACCCCGCCTACGTCGCCGTCGCCGACTACGTCTGGGACCCGAAGGGCGGGCTCATGAACCTCAGCCAGCTCACCCTCGACGACTGCCCCGCCCCCACCGGCGTGCCGCTCGGCACGGACGAGCAGCGATGCACGCGCTGAGCAGCCTCCGCTGGAAGATCGCCCTGACCACCACGGCGGTGTGCTGCGCGGTCGCCGCCGTGCTCGGGGTGCTGGTGCACAACGTGGTCGCGGCGCAGATCGTCGGCGAGGTCCGCAAGGACGCGGACACGGCCCTGGAGCACGCCCTCAGCCACTACGAGTACGGCACCACGCACGGCGACGTGAACATCGTCCTCGACCCGCCCCAGCTCCCCCGCCCGCTGCGCGAGCTGGTCGCCGGCGGCGACACCGGCAGCATGGTCGGCGCGTACGGGGGCAAGCCCGTCATGTGGGCCGCCGCGCCCGCCGACCAGCAGGCCCTCGCCGTGTGGATCCCCTTCGGGGACACCCGCGAACGGTTGCGGGACATCGACGCCGCGATCCTCGCCTCGGCCGCACTAGCCGCCGGAGTGGTGGCACTGGCCGGCCTCTTCCTCGCCGACCGGATCAGCCGGCGGCTCTCGAAGACCGCCGCCGTGGCCCGCCGGATCAGCGCCGGGGACCTGGACGCCCGGGTGGGGTTCCCCACCCGCGCGGACGACCGGCGGCCGGGCCGCCGCTCCCGGGACCGGGACGAGGTACGGGACGTGGCGCAGGCACTGGACCTGATGGCCGGGTCGCTCCAAGAACGGCTGGAGGCCGAGAAGCGCTTCACGGCGGACGTGGCGCACGAGCTGAGGACCCCGCTCACCGGCTCGCTGGCCGCGGCGGCCCTGCTGCCGGAGGGCCGCCCCAAGGAGATGATCAACGACCGACTGAAAGCGCTGCACCTGCTGACCGAGGACCTGCTGGAGATCTCCCGGCTCGAATCGGGCGTGGAACGGGCCGACCTCGCGCGGGTGGAACTCGGCAGGGCGGTGGGACGGGCCGTGGCGGGAGCCGGACCCGCCGTCTCGGTACGGGTGATCCGCGACGCGGCGGTGCTCACCGACCGGCGGCGCCTCGATCGGATCCTGGCCAACCTGCTGGCCAACGCCCACAAGCACGGCAGGCCGCCGATCGAGGTGACCGTGGACGGCCCGGTGGTCACGGTCCGCGACCACGGGCCCGGCTACCCGCCGGAGCTGATCGAGCAGGGCCCCCAGCGCTTCCGCACGGGAGACCCGGGGCGCGGGCGCGGCCACGGTCTGGGGCTGACGATCGTGGCGGGGCAGGCGGCGGTCCTGGAGATCACGCTGAGCTTCGCCAACGCCCCGGACGGGGGCGCGTTGACGACGCTCAGGTTCCCCGTCGGACGCCTGCCGGGCGGGGATTGATCGCGCGGGCCCGGTGTTTCACGTGAAACACCGGGCCCCACACGGGCGATGCCGATCAGACGCCGATGTTCTTGCCGTCCTTGCGCCAGACCGAGACGACGGCCGGGCGGACGATCTTGCCGGGACCGTCGGGCCACACCGACTGCGGCTTCTCGACGGACGCGCCGTCGATCTCGCCCGGGTGCTGGACGGCCACCAGGACGCGCTTGTCCTGGATCAGCGGGCCGCAGGTCTCGGCACCGCGCGGCACGGTCAGGAACTGCTTCAGCTCGCCGCGGCGTTCACCGCTGGTGGCGACGCCGAACAGGCCGTCGTGGGAGCCGAGCTGGTTGCCGTCGGTGGAGATCCACAGGTTGCCGTGCGGGTCGAAGGCCACGTTGTCGGGGCAGGAAATCGGGCTGACCTTGTCCTTCGGGAAGCCGGCGAAGTAGGTCGCCGGATCGTTCGGGTCGCCGGCGACCAGGAAGAGCCGCCAGGCGAAGCCGTCGCCGGCCGGGTCGTCGAAGTTCTCGGCGAGCTCCAGGATCTGGCCGTGCTTGTTCAGGTTGCGCGGGTTGGCCTCGGTGGCGCCTTCCTTGCCGGGCTTGCCGCGGTCGGTGTTGTTGGTGAGCGCGATGTAGACGCGGCCGGTGCGCGGCGAGGGCTCGACGTCCTCGGGGCGGTCCATCTTGGTGGCGCCCACCTTGTCGGCGGCCTGGCGCGTGAAGACGTACACCTCCTCGGCGGTCATGCCCTCGACGTGCGAGACGTTGCCGGTGGCCAGCTTGATCCAGACGCCGGAGCCGTCGAACTCGCCGTCGGAGGGGATCGTGCCGGTGCCGTCGATCTCAGCGGCCGGGCTGTCACCGGTGAGCTTGGCGACGTAGAGCGTGCCCTCGTCGAGCAGCGTGAGGTTGTGCTCCTTCGCCGCGCGCGAATTGCCCTTCTTCATCTGCTTCGACGAAACGAACTTGTAGAAGTAGTCGAAGCGCTCGTCGTCGCCCATGTAGACGACCGGGCGGCCGTCCTCGGTCAAACGCGGCTGCGCGGCCTCGTGCTTGAAGCGGCCCAGCGCGGTGCGCTTGCGCGGGACGGAGTTCGGGTCGTACGGGTCCAGCTCGACGACCCAGCCGAAGCGGTGCGACTCGTGGGGCTCCTGGGCCACGTCGAAGCGCTTGTCGAAGCGCTCCCACTTGCGCTCGGTGGCGCCGGAGGTCACGCCGTAGCGCTTCAGGCGGGCGGCGGCAGCAGGGTCGGTGACCTGGCCGGCGTTGCCGAAGTACTGGTTGAAGTTCTCCTCACCGTGGAGCGTGGTGCCCCACGGGGTGGTGCCGCCGGCGCAGTTGTTGAGGGTGCCGAGCACCTTGGTGCCGGTCGGGTCGACGGAGGTCTTGAGCAGGGCGCTGCCCGCGGCCGGACCGGTCATCCGGAACTCGCTGGTGGCCGTCAGGCGGCGGTTCAGCTGGTGGCGGGAGACGGCGGTCAGCTTGCCGCTGCGGTGGTCCTCCTGGACGACGACCACCGACAGGCCGTGCGCGGCCCAGGCGATCTCGACCTGCTCGCGGGTCGGGTTGGCCGGGTCGTACGCCTTGAACATCAGGACTTCGTCCGTGTACTCGTGGTTGGCCACGAGCAGCTGCTGGCGCTCGTAGCCCCCGCCGAGCGGCAGAAGGCTCAGGAAGTCATTGTTGTAACCGAACTGGCCGGCCTGTGCGGCGGCGGTCTGCTTGTCGGCGTTGAAGCCCGGAGCGCCCTTGATGATCGGGTCGCCCCAGCGGATGACCACGTTCTGCTCATGGCCCTCGGGGACGGTGACCTTGTCGTCGGTGTTCGGCGCGACGGACGTGAAGCGCAGGCCGCGGGCGGCCTCGCCGCGCCGGCCCGCACGGGCGGCCGCGGCGTCGGCGACGGGAGCGGCGCTGGCGGTCTGGCCCGACGCACTGAGCGCGACGGCGGAACCGGCCGCGGTGGCGACCGTCACGACGGCGGCGGAGCGGAGCATCGCGCGGCGGGAGTAGGCGCGGGCTATCACATCGCCCGCGTACTCGTTGTCGCTCGTGTTCGGCACCTCGTGGAAGCAGGCGTCACCACAGCGGTAACGACAGGTGAGAGCGGAACGGCCGCTCCCATGCGGGTTGCCGATGAACGGCAGGAGCTTGCGCACGAGTGTCCTCCGAGTGGCTGCGTGGGCGCCGACAACGTGTCGGAACAATCCAGCCGCGACGGTAGGCCCGGGTTGCGCCGAAGCGGCGGCGTGGGGATGAACGATGGGTGAACCCGGCACGTCGGAGCGGCAGTTCAGGAGCGGCATGATCACCTCAGGGAGCCGGGCGCCACGAAGGGCGCCCCTGCCGAAGATCCAGCCGGGCGGCCGATAACCTTACGTGTCCACTCTGGGCAGGGATCAACCGCGCAGCACGGACAAATGACGCACGCACTCATGCGAAAGGCCTGGCCCATGGGTATTCGGAGCTTGTTGCGCAAGGTGTTCGGACGGTCTGCGGAACCGGTTCCGGAAACCACCGACGCCACCTCGGCCGCTGTCCCGAACCAGGCGGAACGCACCCCTCTGGATGCGGCCGCCGACCTCGTGGCGGCGTCCTTCGACAATCCGACGGTTCCCCCGCAGTCCTCGCCGCGGGACCCGGAGCCCGGTACGGTCCTGACGGTCCCCGCCACGGCAGCGGACCCCACGGTCCCGGAGGCCCGCCGCCCGTCTTCCTCCTCGAAGCCCGACCAGGAACCCCCCGCCCCGGCGGAGCCGGCGACCGCCGAAGCCGATGGCGATGCCGCCGCCACGCAGGCACAGGCCCCCGCCACGGCAGAACCCCAGGACGAGCAGCCCGAGGCGCCCGAGCCGCAGGCGGAACCCGCCGAGGCGCAGGCCGCAACAGAGGCGCCCGCGCCGCAGGCCGAAGCCGAAGCCGAAGCTCACAACGAGCAGCCCGCAGCCGAAGCCCCGGCCCCCCTCACCGAACAACCCGACACCACCGCCCCCGCGGAGCCGGCGACCGCCGAAGCCGATGGCGATGCCGCCGCCACGCAGGCGCAGGCCCCCGCCACGGCAGAACCCCAGGACGAGCAGCCCGAGGCGCCCGAGCCGCAGGCGGAACCCGCCGAGGCACAGGCCGCAACAGAGGTGCCCGCGCCGCAGGCCGAACCGCAGGCGGGGCCCGCGTATGCGGCGGCCGTCGTGCGGAAGCGGGCGCCCGGGGTGTCCGCCGCGTACAAGGCCGCCGGAACGGTGCTCCGCGGCAAGGGGAAGGCCGGCGCCCGCGCCACGGTCTACCTCGTCCTCGACCGCTCCGGTTCGATGCGCGGCTTCTACAAGGACGGCAGCGCCCAGCACCTCGCCGACCACGCCCTCGCCCTCGCCGCGCACCTCGACGACGAGGCGACCGTGCACACCGTGTTCTTCTCCACGGAGGTGGACGGCACCGCCGACCTGACCCTCGACAGCCACTACGGCTCCTGGGTCGAGGGCCGCCACGCCGAGCTCGGCCGGATGGGCCGCACCAGCTACCACGTGGCCGTGGAGGCCGTCGTGGAGCACTACCTCAAGGGCGGCGGCGAGGGCCCGGCCCTGGTCGTCTTCCAGACGGACGGCGCCCCCGACAACCGCCAGCCCGCCCGGCAGGCGCTGGCCGAGGCCGCCACCCGGGCTCCCGGCATCCACTGGCAGTTCGTGGCCTTCGGCGACCACGACTCCAAGGCCTTCGACTTCCTGCGCAAGCTGGACGCCGAGAACGCCGGCTTCTTCCACGCCGGTCCCGCCCCCGCCGAACTGACCTCCTCCGCCCTCCTCAAGGGCGTCCTGGAAAAGTTCTGAGCACAACGGAAGGGCCCGGGGGCTGACCCCGGGCCCTTCCGCACAGCTACACCGCTACCCGGCCACCGCTCAGCGCGCGGCGTCGGGGTGCACCGACTCCGCGATCGGCTTGGCGTCGGACGCCTTCGTCTCGACCGGCTTGCGCAGCGCGATGTTCAGCTCGCGCAGACGGGCCTCCTCCAGGACCGTCGGCGCGCCCATCATCAGGTCCTGCGCGTTGCCGTTGAGCGGGAAGGCGATGGTCTCGCGGATGTTCGGCTCGTCGGCCAGCAGCATCACGATGCGGTCCACGCCCGGGGCGATGCCGCCGTGCGGCGGGGCGCCGAGGCGGAAGGCGCGCAGCATGCCCGCGAACTCGCGCTCGACGGTCTCGGCCTCGTAGCCCGCGATCTCGAAGGCCTTCAGCATGACCTCGGGCTCGTGGTTGCGGATGGCGCCGGAGGACAGCTCGATGCCGTTGCAGACGATGTCGTACTGCCAGGCCAGGATGTCGAGCGGGTCCTTCTCCTCCAGGTCCTTCATGCCACCCTGCGGCATGGAGAACGGGTTGTGGGAGAAGTCGATCTTGCCGGTCTCCTCGTCCTTCTCGTACATCGGGAAGTCGACGATCCAGCAGAAGCGGAAGACGTTGTCCTCGAAGTGGCCGGCGCGCTTGGCCGCCTCGACCCGGACCGGCCCCATGATCTTGGAGACCTCGTCGAACTCGCCGGCGCCGAAGAACACGGCGTGGCCGGGGACCAGGCCCAGGCGCTCGGTGAGGACCTTGACGTTCTCCTCGGTGAGGAACTTGGCGATCGGGCCGGACAGCGAACCGTCCTCGCCCACGCGCACCCAGGCCAGGCCCTTCGCGCCCAGCGAGACCGCGTAGTCGCCGAGGCCGTCGAAGAACTTGCGCGGCTGGGCGGCGGTGTCCGGGACGGCCAGGGCACGCACGTGCTTGCCGGCGAACGCCTTGAACTCCGAGCCCTCGAACACGTCGGTGATGTCGACGAGCTCCAGCTTGGCGCGCAGGTCGGGCTTGTCGTTGCCGTACTTCAGCATCGACTCGCGGAACGGGATCCGCGGGAACGGCGAGGTGACCTCGCGGCCGCCGCCGAACTCGGTGAAGAGCTCGGTCATCAGGCGCTCGATCGGCTGGAAGACGTCCTCCTGCTCGACGAACGACATCTCGACGTCGAGCTGGTAGAACTCGCCCGGCGAGCGGTCGGCGCGGGCGTCCTCGTCGCGGAAGCAGGGTGCGATCTGGAAGTACCGGTCGAAGCCGGAGATCATCAGCAGCTGCTTGAACTGCTGCGGGGCCTGCGGCAGGGCGTAGAACTTGCCCGGGTTCAGGCGGGACGGCACCACGAAGTCACGGGCGCCCTCGGGGGAGGTCGCGGTGAGGATCGGGGTCGCCATCTCGTTGAAGCCGAGGGCCACCATCTTCGACCGGATCGAGGCGATGACCGCCGAGCGCAGCATGATGTTGCGGTGCATGCGCTCGCGGCGCAGGTCGAGGAAGCGGTACTCCAGACGCCGCTCCTCGTTCACGCCGTCGTCGGTGTTGATGGTGAACGGCAGCGGGGCGGCGGCGCCGAGCACCTCGACCTCGGCGACCTCGATCTCGATCTCGCCGGTCGGCAGGTCCGGGTTCACGTTGTCCGCGCCGCGGGAGACGACCTTGCCGTCGATGCGGACCACGGTCTCCTTGGACACGCTGCTGAGGGCCTCGTTCGCCGCGGTGCCAGGGCGGGCGACCAGCTGCGTGATGCCGTAGTGGTCACGCAGATCGATGAAGAGGATGCCGCCCAGGTCTCGACGGTTGTGCAGCCAGCCGCTCAGTCGGACGTCGGCGGCGACGTCAGAGGCGCGGAGCTCGCCGCAGGTGTGGGACCTGTACCGATGCATCAGTCATCCAGTTCTACGCGATACCAGGGTGGATTCAACCGTCCCAAGGTTACCGTCCGGGGCGACGGCGGGGCGGGCAGTATCGCTCGCCTGCGCAAATGCGCGCGACAGGCACCGAAGAGGCACGTAACGGATATGACCTGTCAAGATGACCGAGTGCGTACCGAGGATGTCCTGGCCGCCGTCGCGACGGGTCTGTGGCGATGGGACAACGCCTCCGGGACGGTCTCCCTGGACGGGGAGGCCGCCCGGCTGCTCGGGCTGCCCGCCGAACCGGTGGAGCTGCCGGAGGCCGCCGTACGGTCCCGCTTCCACCCCGTGGACTGGAACGAGGTCAACGGGATCGTGAACCTGGCCGTCGCCGAAGGCACCCTCGCCGAGGCTCGGCTGCGGATCATGGACGTGGACGGACGGGTCATGCGGACCGTGCGCAGCCGCTCCAAACCGCTGGAGAGGTGGTCGGCCGACGGCAGCCTGGACTACGAGCTGATCGGCACCATCCAGGAGGTCGCCGAGCCGCAGCCGGGCACCACCGCCGTGCACACGCCCATCACCGGCGACTGGCGGCGTTCCCGCGAGGCCTTCCTGCTGGACGCCGGCCGGGCGCTGGCGGAGGCCCGGTCCACGGCGGAGGTGCTGCGGGTCGCGGCCTCGCTGTCCATGCCGGGCTTCAACCCCGACGGGCTGGCCGTCTTCGGCGTGGCCGGGGACCGGCTGTCGGTCATCGGGCACCACGGGCACGACGCCGGGGACGAGGGGCCCTTCACGGACATGGCGCTGGAGACGGACTACCCGGCCGCGGAGGTCGTCCGTACGGGCCGGGCGATCTACCTGCCGACCCCGGAGGACTACAAACGGCGCTTCCCGGCCACCTGGCCGCTCGCGCAGCGCTTCGACCGGGTGTCCTGGGCCTTCCTGCCGCTGATCGTGGCCGGGCGGACCATGGGCGCGTGGATGGCCGCCTTCAGGCAGCCCGCCTCCTTCTCGCCCGACGAGCGGTCCGTCCTGACGACCGTCGCCCGGATGCTGGCCCAGGCCCTCCAGCGGGCCGGGGTGGCCGAATCCGAGCGGGAACTCACCACCGGCCTGCAACGGTCGATGATGCCCCAGCTCGGCCCGGAGATCCCCGGCATGCGGATCGCCGCCCGCTACGTCCCCACAGGCGGCGGTCTCCAGGTCGGCGGCGACTGGTACGACATGATCCCGCTGCCGTCGGGCCGCTTCGCGCTGGTCATCGGCGACGTCCAGGGCCACGACGTCCGGGCGGCCGGGCTGATGGGCCAGTTGCGGATCGCCGTACGGGCGTACGCGTCCGAGGGACACCGGCCGGACGCGGTGCTCTCGCGCGCCTCCCACTTCCTCGCCGGGCTGTGCGCCTCGCAGGACCCCCACACCGGGGACGGCGCCGACGACGACGCCGACGCCCGGAGCCCGCGGTTCGCGACCTGCCTCTACGTGGAGTGCGACCCTCGGACCGGAACGCTGGAGGTGGCCCGCGCCGGCCATCCCGACCCCGCGGTCCGGATGACCGACGGCACCGTCCTGATGCGGCCCACCGCCGGCGGGCTGCCCCTCGGGATCGTTCCCGACACCGACTACCCGACCACCCTGTTCACCCTGGAGCCCGGCGAGACGATGATGCTCTGCACCGACGGGCTCATCGAAACCGGCGGCCACGACCTGGACACCGGCTGGGCCCGGCTGCGCGCCGTCCTGGAGGCCGACACGCACGAGGCCGGGGGCCATGAGGGCGGGCATCTCGAAGTGCTCGCCGACCTGCTGGTCCGGGCCGTGCACGGACCGTCCTCGCACCACACCACCGGCCCGCTGGCCGACCGCCGCGAGGACGACATAGCCGTGGTGCTGCTGTGCCGCGAGGGCGGCGGCTGCGGCTGCGGCACCCCGGTGGCACACCCGGCCCGCCCCGTCCGCCGCACGATGCTGACCGTGGCCCAGGCGGAACCGGAACGCATCGCCGGCGCCCGCCGGCAGGTCCGGGAGCTGCTGCACGACTGGGCCGACGAGGAGCAGCTCGACGCGGTGGTGCTGATGGTCTCCGAGATGGTGACCAACGTCCTGGTGCACACCGACGGCGACGCCCTGCTGGTGGCGGAGGCCGCCGGCGAGCTGGGCGAGCGCCGGCTGCGCGTGGAGGTCACCGACTCCAGCGACGAGCTCCCGCACAAGCGGCACCCCGGCGAGATGGCCTCCAGCGGGCGCGGGGTGCTGCTGATGGAGATGCTGGCCGACGCGTGGGGCGTGGACCCGCGCGGCGAGGGCAAGTCGATCTGGTTCGAGCTGTACGAACAGTCGAAGCAGCCGGACACCCCCTAGAGCTGACCCCCGAGCCGGACACCGCCTGGAGCCGCGGCCGGAGCCGGGGCCGGAGCCGCGGCCGGAGCCGGAGCCGGGACACCCCTTGGTGCCGGACGGCTCCGGGCCGACGCGGCCGGGGGGCTCCTCAGGGCCCCGTGGTTGGATGACGGCGTGCCGAACTCCCTGCTCCCCGAACCGGTGCGGCGGCTCGCCGCCTGGTGCGCCGTCGCCCTGCTGGCCGCTGCCGTCCTCGCCGTCGGCGTATGGCTGTGCACCGTCCTCCAGACCGTCGTCACGCCCGTCCTGCTGGCCGTGCTGGGCACGGCCCTGCTCGGGCCGATGCACCGGCGCCTGGTGGGCATGGGGGCGAACCGCTCACTGGCCGCGGCGCTGACCTGCCTCGCCGTGGTCGCCGTCGTCGGCGGAGCCTCCTACATCGTGGTCCTCGCGCTCATCGAGACCGGCGACCAGATCGTCGACTCGCTGCGGCGGGCCGGCCGGATGCTCGCCGAGCACTTCGGGGCGGTGGGCACCTCGCTGGAGGACATCACCGCGAACTCCAAGGACCTGCTGGCGAAGTTCGGCGGCACAGCCGCGTCCGGCGTGGTCGCCGGGCTCAGCGTGGTGGGTTCGATGCTGGCGATGGTCCTGCTCGCGATGGTGCTGATCTTCTTCTTCCTGCGCGACTCCGACCGGGCCGTCGACACGCTGCGCTCGATCGTGCCGAGCCGTTCCGGCGACCTGATGGAGGCGATGGGGCGGCGCGCCTTCGAGGCCGTGGAGGGCTTCATGCGCGGCACCACCTTCGTGGCCCTGATCGACGGCGTGCTGATCGGCGCGGGTCTGCTGATCCTCGACGTGCCAGGGGCACTGGGCCTGGCCGCCCTGGTCTTCGTGACCGCCTACATCCCCTACCTCGGCGCGATCCTCTCGGGCGCCGTCGCGGTCCTGGTCGCCTTCGCCGACCGCGGCTGGGTGATCGGCCTGTGGGCGCTCGGCCTGGTGCTGCTGGTCCAGATGATCGAGGGGTACGTGCTGCAGCCCGTGGTGCAGAGCCGCACGGTGCAGATGCACCCGGCCGTGGTCATGCTGGCCATCACCGCCGGGGCCAGCGTCGCCGGGATCCTCGGCATGCTCCTCGCGGTGCCGCTGACCGCGGCGGTCTTCGGCGTCGCGTCGGAGCTCCGCGCCCGCTATGCCGCGGCGGAGCCGGAGCCCGAGCCGGAGGCACAGCCGCAGCCCGCGGGCCCCGCCTGACCGGACTCCGGTACGACGACTGCGGGCCGCGCCCCCTTCCCGGGGCGCGGCC
>NZ_JBHYMC010000031.1:0-73487 GCF_042742535.1 Streptomyces sp. NPDC058880 | reverse complement strand
GCCCGGCACCGACAGGTGCCGGGCCCGCCGTTCGTACCGGTCCGGGGTCAGCGGGACGCTTCGCAGGCCGAGTTCGCCGCGTCCTTGCCCGCGCCGGCCGCGACGAGGCTCGACGCACAGCTCGCCTGGTTGCCGATCTGCCCCTCGTAGCAGGCCTCCGCGGCGCCGTTCGTGGCCTTCGGGGCGTGCTGGGCGACGTACTGCTCGCAGGCCTTCGCGTCCGCCTGGGCGGACGGGGCCAGGGCGGCGGCGCCGCCGACGGCGAGGGCCAGGCCGGCGAGGATGCTGGGGATACGGGCCGACGGACGCATGCGGATGCACCTGCTCTCTCGGTCGGTCACGCGATCCGCGGATGCGCCGGACCACGGGCGGGGGCGGCGGCGCGGAGCGGGGACCTCCGGGGCGGGCGACCGGCTCGGCGCATCGGTCGCCCTCGCCCTTTCGACGCTAGAACACGGCCCCGGCCCGTGCACTTCGACCCGGTGACCCGGTGTGCGGGGCCCGATCGGCAGCGCCGAGGGCGCCACCGGGAGGATCCGGGAAGCTGCCCTCCGGATGTGATGGTCCGGTAACGAGTGCACACCATACGACTCCGCAGAGTAAGGTCGACACCAAGGCTCTTTGAACACGTTCAGAGAAGTGTGACCACGGGGGAGGACGAACGAGTGAACGGGGCAGCCAAAGGCGCCGTCATCGGCGGTGTATTCCTGGCGATGCTCGGCGGCGCCAGCTACGGGGTGTACACCCTGGTCGACGACAGCGGTGAGGGAGCGGACCCGGACGCGTCCGTCCGGTCCGGCAGGGGCAGCGGGCCGGTCGGCGAGAAGGAGGCCGAGAAGGTCGCCACGGCGTTCCTGGCCGCCTGGGCCGCCGGGGACGAGCGGGGAGCGGCCGACCTGACCAACAACGCCGCCGCCGCCCAGAGCGCGGTCGAGGATTTCAGGACCAAGGCGTACGTCTCCAAGGCCGTGATCACTCCCGGCCCGGCGAACGGCACCACCGTGCCCTTCAGGGTCGAGGCGGAGATCACCTACGAGGGCACGACCAAGCCCCTCGGCTACGACTCCCAGCTGACCGTCGTACGCGGGCTGACCACCGGTAGGCCTCTGGTCGACTGGCAGCCCTCGGTGATCCACCCTCAGCTGGGCAAGGACGAGAAGCTGCGCGCGGGCGCCGCCGCGAACCCGCCCGTCAAGGCCGTGGACCGCAACGGCGAGGAGCTGACGGCGGAGAAGTACCCCTCCCTGCGCCAGATCCTCGACGAGCTGCGCCAGAACTACGGCAGCAAGGCGGGCGGCAGAGCCGGGGCCGAGGTGTGGATCGAGCCGGCCGCGGCGGACGCACCGAAGCGGACCCTGCTGACCCTCGTCGAAGGCGAGCCCAGCACCCTTAAGACCTACCTGGACGCGACGGTGCAGGCGGCGGCCGAGCGGGCGGTCGCCCGGTTCCCGGAGGCCTCGGTGGTCGCCGTCAAGCCGAGCAACGGGCACATCCTGGCCGTCGCGAACCACCGCACGGACGGCTTCAACGCGGCGATGCAGGGCAACCGGGCACCCGGCTCCACGATGAAGATCGTGACGGGGGCGATGCTGCTGGACCGCGGCCTGGTCGCCGCCGACAAGCCCGCGGAGTGTCCGAAGGAGGTGTCCTGGGGCGGCCGCGCCTTCCACAACCTGAAGAACTTCGAGCTCCCGGCGGGCACAAGGTTCGCGACCTCCTTCGCCCGCTCCTGCAACACCGCCTTCATCAAGCAGATCAAGCCCGTCGACGACGACTCCGCGCTGCCCAGGGAGGCCACGGAGGTCTTCGGCATCGGCCTGGACTGGAAGACGGGCGTCAGGTCCACCGACGGGAAGGTCCCGCCGGCCACGGGGGCCGAGGCCGCGGCCGCGTACATCGGGCAGGGCCGGATCACCATGAACCCGCTGAACGTCGCGTCCATCACCGCCACCGCCCGCACCGGCGTCTTCCGCCAGCCGCTGCTCGTCTCGCCGGAGCTGGACGGCCGGACGATCGCCACGGCCCAGCGCCGGATGAAGTCCTCCGTGCAGCAGCAGCTCGTCTCCATGATGAGGCTGACGGCGACCAGCGGCACCGCACGCGAGGCGATGGCCCCCGTCCACGGCTCGGACAAGGGCGCGAAGACCGGCTCGGCCGAGGTCGGCGGCGCCGATGACAGCCCGGACAGCTGGTTCACCGGCTTCAGCGGCGACGTGGCCGCGGCCGCGATGGTCGAGGGTGGCGGCCACGGCGGCGAGGCCGCCGGCCCGATCGTCGCCCAGGTGCTGAACGCGGGCTGACATCGGGCCCCGGCTCACCCGGGTGGCGGTGCGGCGCGCCCGGGCGGCGCGTGCCGGGCGAGCTCGTCCGGCGCGCGCCGGGGCCGCCGGGGCTGCCGGGGCCGAGGTGCGTGCGGGTCCGGCGGGGCCCTCAGAGGGCGGACTTCAGGGCCCGGACCAGGGACTGGGCCCGGGGGTCGGCGGTGACCGACGTGGCCAGGGCGTTGGTGACGTAGCCGAAGCCGATGCCGGCGTCCGGGTCGGCGAAGGCCAGGGAGCCGCCGCGGCCGGGGTGGCCGAAGGAGGCGGGTGAGAGCAGCGGCGAGGCCGGGCCGTGCAGCATGTATCCGGCGCCGAAGCGGGTGTTCACGACCAGTACCCGGTCCGGTCCCGCGGAGTGCTCGCGGGCGGCGAGCGCGGTGGTGGCGGGGGTGAAGAGCCGCGGGCCGTCCCCGACCGCGCCGATGGTGGCCCCGTAGAACCGGGCCAGGGCGCGGGCCGTGCCGATGCCGTTCGAGGCGGGGAGCTCGGCGGCCCGGTACGCGGGGGCGTTCTCGTCCGGCAGCGGATCGATGGCGGCGAAGGCGCGGCGGGTGAGGGAGTCGGGGTCGGCATAGGCCTCGGAAACGTTTCTGCGGGGCCTGGTCCTCAGCAGTCCGGCGCGCTCCGGCGGCTCGACGGGCGCCACCCGGCCCACCCGCCCGGCCTGGCCTTCCGGCAGCCCGATCCAGAAGTCCACGCCGAGCGGCTCGGCGATGTCCTCGGCCAGGACGGAGCCCAGCGTCCGCCCGGTCACCCGGAGCACCAGCTCGGACAGCAGCCAGCCGTAGGTCTGGGCGTGGTAGCCGTGCCCGGTGCCCGGCTCCCAGAAGGGGTGCTGCGCGGCGACCGCACGCGGCCCGGACACCCCGTCCGCGGCCTCGGCGGCGGTCAGCCCCCGGTCCAGGGCCGGAACGCCCGCGCGGTGCGCGAGCAGGTCCCGTACGAGGACCTTCTCCTTGCCGCCGGTCTTGAACTCCGGCCAGTGCTCGCCGACCGGCGCGTCCAGGTCGAGCAGCCCGCGCTGGTGCAGGAGCAGCGGGACCGCGGCGGCCACGCCCTTGGTGGCGGAGCGGACGATCTGCGCGGTGTCCTCGGCCCACGGCTCGGTGCCGTCGGCGTCCCGGGTGCCGCCCCACAAGTCGACGACCTTGCGGCCGTCCCGGTAGACGGCGACGGCCGCGCCCCGGTCGCCGAGCACCTCGAAGTTGCGCGCGAAGGCGTCCCTGACGGGCTCGAAGCCCTCCGCCACCGTCCCGTGGACGTCCACGTCCGCTCCCACCACCTGCCGCGGCGCCGACGGCGCCTGTTCCTGCTTCTTACGCCACAGCGCAACACCCACCGTACGGTCCTGCTTCCCGGGTCCCGCCTCCCGGGTCCGCGGGAGCGATCCGCCGGGGCGAGGGGGTGCGTCAGCCCGAGGGGCGCGTCAGCAGGGGCGTGCGGGGGTCGAAGCCGAAGGGCAGTTCCAGCCGGTGGGCCCGCATCAGTTCCTCGTCGCACAGCAGGTCCTGGGTGCTGCCGTCCGCGGCGATGACCCCCTCACTGAGGACCACCGAGCGCGGGCACAGCTCCAGCGCGTACGGCAGGTCGTGCGTCACCATCAGCACGGTCACGTCGAGCGCGCGCAGGATGTCGGCGAGTTCGCGGCGGGAGGCCGGGTCCAGATTGGACGACGGCTCGTCCAGGACCAGGATCTCCGGCCGCATGGCCAGTACGGTCGCCACCGCGACGCGGCGGCGCTGCCCGAAGGAGAGGTGGTGCGGCGGCCGGTCGGCGAAGTCGGCCATGCCGACCTGCTTCAGGGCGGCCGTGACCCGCTCGTCCAGCTCCGCGCCCCGCATCCCGGCCGCGGCCGGGCCGAAGGCCACGTCCTCCCGCACGGTCGGCA
The DNA here is from genome assembly GCF_042742535.1 of Streptomyces sp. NPDC058880. Lineage (NCBI taxonomy): Bacteria > Bacillati > Actinomycetota > Actinomycetes > Kitasatosporales > Streptomycetaceae > Streptomyces > Streptomyces sp. NPDC058880. Next base: position 69,278 of record NZ_JBHYMC010000031.1, on the reverse strand, counting down.
TGAACAGCTGGTCGTCAGGGTCCTGGAAGACGATCCCCACCCGGCGCCGGATCTCCGCCAGGTTCCGCTTCTCCACCGGAAGCCCGGCCACGGCCACCGAGCCGACGCCGCCGCCGAGGATGCCGTTGAGGTGCAGCACGAGCGTGGTCTTGCCGGCGCCGTTGGGGCCGAGCAGGGCGACGCGCTCGCCGCGTGCGACGGTCAGGTCGACGCCGTACAGGGCCTGGTGTCCGTCCGGATAGGCGTAGGCGAGCCCGGCGACTTCGAGCGACGGGGCGGGCGAGGGAGTACTGGTCACAGAGTCCATCCCATCAGACAGACGGCGAGTGCCGTCACCGGGAGCACGGCGGCGTAGGCCCACTGGCTCCGCGTGGCCACGGCCTCGTCGATGACCGGCATGGAACCGGCGTAGCCGCGGCTGACCATCGCCAGGTAGACCCGCTCGCCGCGTTCGTAGGACCGGATGAACAAGGCGCCGGCCGTCTTGGCGAGCACTCCCCAGTGCCGGATCCCGCTGGCCTCGAAGCCGCGCGAGCGACGGGCGATGGACATCCGGCGCAGCTCGTCGCCGATCACGTCGCCGTAGCGGATCATGAAGGTGGCGATCTGGACGAGCATCGGCGGCAGCTTGAGCCGCTGGAGTCCCAGCAGGAGGGCCCGCAGCTCGGTGGTCGAGGCGAGCAGGACGGACGCGGCCACGCCGAGGGTTCCCTTGGCGAGGACGTTCCAGGCGCCCCACAGGCCGGAGACGCTGAGCGACATGCCGAGGACCTCGACCCGCTCGCCCTCGGCCACGAAGGGCATGAGCACGGCGAAGGCGACGAAGGGGATCTCGATCAGCAGCCGGCGCAGCAGGAATCCGGCCGGGATCCGGGCCGCGGCCGCGACGCCGGCGAGCAGCAGTGCGTACAGGCCGAAGGCCCACACCGCCTCCCGCGGAGTGGACACGACGACCACGACGAAGCCGAAGGCCGCGGCGAGCTTGCAGTGCGGGGGCAGGGCGTGGACCGGGGAGCTGCCCGGGCGGTAGAGCCGGTGGGCGTGGCCCGCACCCATGTCAGGCGACCGGGGCGGAGGTGGCGGCGGCGGTCGACTCGTGGGACGTGCGGCGGCGCACGACCCAGAAGATCCCGGTGCCGGCGGCCACGGTGATCCCGACGCCGATGACTCCGGCGAGGCCCCCGGACAGGCGGGCGTCGTCGACGTCCTTGACGCTGTAGTCGGCGAGCGGGGAGCCGGCGGCGGCGTGCTCCTCGACCTTCTGGTCGATGCCCTGGTCGGCGGCGACCTTCTCCAGGCCGTCGGGGCTGGCGGAGGCATAGAAGGAGACGAACCCGGCGAGGACGAGCGCGGTGACCAGGCCGGTCGCCCACACCTTCTTGGCCGAGCCGGCCGCGGCCACCGCGGCGGTGGGCGCGGGGCCGGCCGGCGCGTCGATGAGCGCGCCGTCGACGCGCAGCTTCAGCGGCGCGGCCAGGCCGCGGGCCCCGTGCACCAGGTCGGGACGTACGGCGATCACGGCGCCGACGGTCGCCGCGGTGATGAGGGCCTCGCCGATGCCGATGAGGACGTGCACGCCGACCATGGCGGTGAGGACCTTGCCGAGCGGCACGTCGGTGGTGCCCCCGACGGCGTAGACGGCCGTGAAGGCGGCGGCCGCGGCGGGCACGGAGAGCAGGGCGGCCGCGAATCCCGCCACGGTCACGGAACGGCGGCCGGGCGGCAGGAGGCGGAGCAGCCCGCGGAAGACCAGGTGCGCGGTGACGACGGTGACGACGCCCATGACGGTGATGTTCACGCCGAGGGCGGTCAGGCCGCCGTCGGCGAAGAGGATGCCCTGCATGAGCAGGACGACGGACACACACAGCACGCCGGTGTAGGGGCCGACGAGTATCGCGGCGAGCGCGCCGCCCAGCAGGTGGCCGCTGGTGCCGGCGGCGACCGGGAAGTTCAGCATCTGGACGGCGAAGATGAAGGCGGCGACGAGGCCGGCGAGCGGCGCGGTCCGCTCGTCGAGTTCGCGGCGGGCGCCGCGGAGGCTGACGGCCACCGCCGCGGCCGCCGCCACTCCGGCGGCCACCGAGACGGGTGCGTTGACGAATCCGTCGGGCACATGCATGGAGTGGGCTCCGCTTCTTCTACGGCCTGAACCGTTCAAGAATAGTGCCCAGTTGCAAACCGTTGGCAAGAGCGGGCGCATCACAAAGAGAGGCGCGCATTTTCGTGGGAATGTGCGAGGCTGGAGGGCAAACGGACGGATTTGTTCCGATTCGAGGAGTCTGGTCGATGTCTGCCACCGCCGAGAATCCCCCAGCGACCGCGACGGCGACCGCGGCCCCCGTCGAAGAGCGGGTCCGCGCCCGTGTGATCACCGACGACCCCCTCTACCGGGCCATCCCCGTCGCTCTGCGTTTCGCCCCCGCCGAGCCGCTGGCCGTACGGATCGTCTTCCCGGCCGACCTGTCCCCCGAGGGCACCGACAACGAGTGGGTCTTCCCCCGGGCCCTGCTGGAGGCGGGCCTCCAGGCGCCGACGGGCACCGGGGACGTGCGCGTCTGGCCCTGCGGCCGCGTCCAGGCGGTCGTGGAGTTCCACTCCCCCGAGGGCATCGCCGTGGTCCAGTTCGACATCGCCGCGCTGCGCCGCTTCCTGCGGCGCACCTACGCGGCCTCCACCGCCTCCGCCACCCGCTAGCGGCAACGGGCCCGGCCCCGTACTCCCGGTGGTCGGGGTACGGGGCCGGGCCGCGCGGATCGTCGGACCGGTCAGGCGTTGACCAGCTCGCGGTCCTTGTCCGGGCCCTCGTCCTGCGCGGACTCGGCGGCGAGGTGCCGGCGCAGGCTCTCGCCCTCCACGTCCACGTTCGGCAGTACGCGGTCCAGCCACGCCGGCAGCCACCAGGCCTTGTGGCCGAGCAGCGCGAGCACCGCCGGGACGATGGCCATGCGGACCACGAAGGCGTCGAAGAAGACCGCGACGGCCAGGCCGAAGCCGATCATCTTGACCATCTGCTCGCTGGCCCCGATGAAGCCCGCGAACACCGCGATCATGATGACCGCCGCGGCCACCACGACCCGGGCGCTGTACTGGAAGCCGGTCACGACCGCCTGGCCGGGGCGCTCGCCGTGGACGTACGCCTCCCGCATGCGGGTGACGAGGAAGACCTCGTAGTCCATGGCGAGTCCGAAGACCACGCCGACCATGAAGATCGGCATCATCGACATGATCGGACCGGTCTGCTCCACCCCGAAGACCGAACCGAGCCAGCCCCACTGGAAGACCGCGACGACCGCGCCGAGGGCCGCGACGACCGACAGCAGGAAGCCGAGGGCCGCCTTGAGCGGGACCAGGATCGAGCGGAAGACGAGCATCAGCAGCAGGAAGGCGAGGCCGACGACGAGGGCCAGGTAGGGCAGCAGCGCGTCGTTCATCTTCTGCGAGAAGTCGATGTTCATCGCGGTGGCACCGGTCACGAGGACGTCGTCGCCGCTGCCGTCGCGGATCTCGTGGACCAGGTTCTCGGTCTGGGCGGAGGACGGACGATCCTTCGGGATGACCGTGATCACCGAGGCGTCACCGGCCTCGTTGGCGGTCGGCGGGGTGACCGCCGCGACGCCCTTCAGGCCCTTGACCCGGTCGACCGTGGCGTCCGCCAGGGCCTTGTCCCCGTCGACGACCACCAGCAGCGGTCCGTTGAAGCCGGGGCCGAAGCCCTCCGACAGCAGGTCGTACGCCTGACGCTGGGTGGTGGAGACCGGCTGGGCACCGTCGTCCGGCAGGCCCATCTCCAGCTTGCTCGCCGGAATGGCGACGACCCCGAGGCCGATCACACCGGCCAGCAGCACCATGACGGGGCGGCGCAGGACGAAGCGGGCCCAGCGGGTGCCGCCGTTGGCCTTCTTCTCGGAAGCGGGCCTGCCCTTGCCGAACAGCTTGCTCTTCTCGCCCGCCGGCAGGACCTTCCCGCCCGCGAAGCCGAGGATGGCCGGGACCAGGGTGAGCGCGACGAGCACGGCGATGACCACGGTGCCCGCTGCCGCGACGCCCATCTTGGTCAGCATCGGGATGTTGACCACGGCGAGGCCCACGAGGGCGATGACCACGGTCAGACCGGCGAAGACGACGGCGGAACCGGCAGTTCCGGTCGCCCGGCCCGCAGCCTCGTCCCGGTCGCGTCCGTCGGCGAGCTCCGCGCGGTAGCGGGAGACGATGAACAGGGCGTAGTCGATGCCGACCGCGAGGCCGATCATCGTGGCGAGGGTGGCGGTGGTGTTGCCGAGGTCCAGCACGTTGGCGAGCGCGGTGATGGAGGAGACGCCGATGCCCACGCCGACGATCGCGGTCAGCAGCGGCAGGCCGGCCGCGACCAGCGAACCGAACGTGATCACGAGGACGATCGCGGCGACGAGGATGCCGATGATCTCGCCGGAGCCGGTCTCGGGGGCCACCATCAGCGCGTCACCGCCGATCTGGACGTTCAGGCCCGCGGCCTTCGCGTCGCCGCCCGATTCCTTGAGCGCGTCGCGGGTGGCGTCCTGCAGCTCCATGCCGCTGACGGTGTACTTGGCGCTGATGTAGGCCGTGGAGGCGTCCTGGCTGACCGCCTGAGCCTCGTAGGGGTTGGCCACGGAGGCGATCTGCTCCGCGCCCGGACCGGTCTTCAGTCCGTTGACGATCTTCTCGACCTCGGCCTTGGGGCCGGGGTCGGTGACCTTCGCGCCTTCGGGGGCCTTGACGACGATGCGCGCGGTGGCGCCGTCGGCGGCCATGCCCGGGAACTTCTTGTCCAGCAGGTCGAAGGCCCGCTGGGCCTCCGTGCCGGGTATCGAGAACGATCCGGAGGTGGGAGCGGCCGCGGTGGCCGCGCCGAAGCCGGCGGCGAACAACAGCGCCACCCAGAGAAGGGCGACGAGCCCGCGGCGCCTGAAGGCGCCCCGGCCGAGTCGGTAAAGGAAGGTGGCCACGTCGGTGGTTCTCCCGTTCAGGTCGTGGGATGGATCCGTAGGGATCAGGGCGTGGTGAGCCGGCCCGACGACGAGAGCGGCGTGTCAGGAGCAGCAGGGCGGCATCGTTGCCATGGGCTGGGGACGGGACGGGGACCGTGCTGAACCGGGGAGGTTCAGACGCCGAGGGCGGGGAACACCACGGCGTCGATGAAGTCACCGAGGAACGCCCGGTCCACCGGCCGGTCCTCGATCAGCGGGAGCGCGATGAACGCCCCGATGAGCATGTGCGGTACGAACCCCAGGGCCGGGCACCCCGGGGCGATCTCGCCCCGGTCCACCGCGCGCTGCAGCATCACCTGCAGCCCGGTGATCTCCGGGTCGACCAGCAGGTCCCGCAGCGCCTTGTGGAGCTCCGGGCTCTCGTGGACGGCATGGGCCAGACCCCGCATCAGCGCGGTGTCCTTGGCCATCTGCGCGTCGTCCGAGTGCTCCACCATGAGCGCGAAGTCCCCGCGCAGGCTGCCCGTGTCGATCTCGCGCAGCGAAACGGGCTGCGTGCATCGCAGGGCCTTGGCGACCAGCTCCGGCTTGCTCCCCCACTGGCGGTAGAGGGTGGCCTTGCTGGACTTCGTACGGGCGGCGACCGCGTCCATGGTCAACGCCTCGTAGCCGACGTCACGCAGGAGGTCGAGGACCGCCTCGTGCAGTTCGGCCTGCCGTTCGGGGGTGATCCGGCTGCGCCGGGCCGACATCGCCTCGGTCATCTCCGCGCCTCCATCCGAACGAAACTGTTCCGTACGCTTACGACGATACCCCTCCCCCAAGCGAAACGAAACCGTTCCGTTTCGTTTTAGGGGGTGGCATGGGTCACCAGTACGAGTTGCCGGGGCCCCCTCCCGCGGAAAGCATTGGGGGGTGAGTCACGACGTCGCGTACCTCCGGTTCCCGCACCTGCACGACGACCTCCTGTGTTTCGCCACCGAGGACGACCTCTGGGTCGCCCCGCTGGTCCCCGAAGGCCACACCCCCGGACGCGCATGGCGGATCACCGTCGACCGGACCCGGGTCGGCCACCCCCGCTTCTCCCCCGACGGCCGGCACATCGCCTTCACCACCTGGCGCAGCCTCGACCCCGAGATCCACCTGGCGCCCGTCGACGGCGGCCCCGCCCGGCAGCTGACCCACTGGGGCGCCACCGACACCCGCGTCTGCGGCTGGGACCCCGACGGCAACATCCTCGCCGTCTCCTCGCACGAACAGCCCTTCTCCTACTTCTCCTGGGCCTACAAACTGCCGACCGACGGCAGCCCCGGCGGTCGTCTGCCCTGGGGCCCCGTCTCCGACATCCAGGTGGCCGACATCGGCGGCGAGCACCGCAGCCTGCTGCTGACCGGCAAGCCACCGCACGAGCCCGCCGCCTGGAAGCGCTACCGGGGCGGCGCCATGGGCCGGCTCTGGCTGCACGGGCGCCAGCTGCTGGAGGAGCTCGAAGGCCACCTGGACACCGCGATGTTCGTGGACGGCCGGATCGCCTTCCTCTCCGACCACGAGGGCATCGGCAACCTCTACTCCTGCTCGACCGACGGCACCGACCTGCGCCGCCACACCGACCACGACGAGTTCTACGCCCGGCACGCCTCCAGCGACGGCACCCGGGTCGTCTACCAGTGCGCCGGGGACCTCTGGCTCGTCGAGTCCCTGGCCCCCGACGCCGTCCCGCGCAAGCTCCAGGTCCGCCTCGGCGGCCCCCGCGCCGGCCGGCGGGTCTACCAGGTGCCGGCCGCCAGCCACGTCGACTCGCTCTCCGTGGACGCCACCGGGCGGGCCAGCGCCGTCGTGGTGCGCGGCAGCCTGTACTGGCTGACCCACCGCGACGGGCCGGCCCGGACCATCGCCGACACCCCTGGGGTGCGGGTGCGGCTGCCGGAGATGCTCGGCAGCGGCGGGCAGGTCGCCTACGTCACCGACGCCGAGGGCGAGGACGCGATCGAGATCGCCTACCTGCCCCGGGCCTCCGGGGAGCGGCGGCCGCGCCGGCTGGCCGCGGGCGAACTGGGGCGCGTGACCGAACTGCTCTCCGACCCCGACGGGGAGCGCCTGGCCATCGCCTCGAACGACGGGCGGCTGCTGCTCGTCGACGCCACGGAGGAGTCCGAGGGCCGGGTGACCGAGCTGATCCGGTCCATCAACGGCCCCGTCACCGACCTTGCCTTCTCCCCGGACGGCGCCTGGCTGACCTGGTCGCACCCGGGCATCGGGCGCTCACTGCGACAGATCAAGATGGCCCGCATCTCCGGGCCCGGCGCGCGCACCGTCGTCGACGTCACCAACGGCCGCTTCGCCGACGAGAATCCCGTCTTCACCCGGGACGGGCGCTACTTGGCCTTCCTGTCCTGGCGCGGTTTCGACCCGGTCTACGACGTGCACACCGGCGACCTGTCCTTCCCGCTGGGCTGCCGCCCGTACCTGGTGCCGCTGTCCTCCGCGACCCCCTCGCCCTTCGCGCTCTCGGCCGAGGGACGGCCCGCGGCGGGCGGACTGGATCCGGCCGAGGGCGATGCGGAGACCCCCGGCGACAACGGCGCCGTGACCGTGGAGGTGGAGGGGCTGGAGAGCCGGGTCACCCCGTTCCCGGTGAGCGCCTCGAAGTACTCCGCCCTCTACCCGGTGCACGGCGGCGGGCTGGTGTGGCTGCGCTGGCCGATCTCGGGCGCGCTCGGCGAGACCTTCGCCAACCCCAACGACCTCAGCGGCAAACCCACGCTGGAGCACTTCGACCTGACCAAGGCCCGCAAGAGCGAACTGGCCTCGGGACTGGACTGGTTCGCGGTCAGCGGCGACGGGACCCGGCTGGTGGTCCACGACGACGGCGACCTGCGCGCGGTCCCCGCCACCGAGTCGGGCGACAGCGACTCGACGGTCTACCTCGACCTGCGGCGCATCCTGCACGAGGTGGACCCGGCGGCCGAGTGGCGCCAGGCCTTCGAGGAGGCCGGGCGGATCATCCGCGCCTACTTCTGGGAGCCGAACCTGTGCGGCATCGACTGGGACGGCGTACTGCGCCAGTACCGCCCCCTGGTCGAACGCGTCGCCTCCCCTGACGAGTTCGCCGACCTGCTGCGCGAGGTCCTCGGCGAGCTCGGCACCTCGCACGCCTACGTCTCGCCCGCCCGCCGCAACGAGGGCCCCCCGCACTACCAGCGGGCCATCGGCCTGCTCGGCGCCAACCTCGTCCCCCGGGACGGGACATGGGTGGTGAGCAAGATCCTGCCCGGCGAGTCCTCCGACTCCAAGGCCCGCTCCCCGTTGGCCGGAACCGGCATCCGGGAGGGCGCGGTGCTCACCCACGTGGACGGCCGGCCCGTGGACCCCGTCGCCGGCCCCTACCCGCTGCTGGCGGGAGCGGGCGGGACGACGGTCGAGCTCACCTTCCAGCCGTCGGAGGGCTCCGGCCGCTCCCGCCGGGTCGCCGTCATCCCGCTGATCGACGAGCGACCGCTGCGCTACCAGGACTGGGTGTCCAAACGGCGCCAGGTGGTCCGGGAGCTCAGCGGCGGCCGGTGCGGCTACCTCCACATCCCCGACATGGGCGGCTCGGGCTGGGCGCAGTTCAACCGCGACCTGCGCATGGAGATGTCCCGTCCCGCGCTGATCGTGGACGTACGCGGCAACGCGGGCGGCCACATCAGCGAACTGGTGGTGGAGAAGCTCACCCGCTCCATCCTCGGCTGGGACCTGACCCGCGACGCACAACCCGTCAGCTACGCCTCCAACGCCCCCCGCGGCCCGATCGTGGCACTGGCCGACGAGGCGACCTCCTCGGACGGGGACATGATCACCGCGGCCTTCAAGCTGCTGGGCCTGGGACCGGTGGTGGGCCAGCGCACCTGGGGCGGGGTGGTCGGCATGACCGGCCGCCACACCCTCGGCGACGGCACGGTGATCACGGTGCCGATGAACGCCGCCTGGTTCCCGGAGTACGGATGGTCGGTGGAGAACCACGGGGTGGAACCGGACTTCGAGGTCCTGCGCACCCCGCTCGACTGGGCCGAGGGCAGGCACGCCGGGATGGACGACGCCGTGCACCTGGCACTGGAACTGCTCGAACAGGACCCGGCCGCGATGCCGCCCGGTTACACGGACGTACCTGACCGGCGGCGTCCGAAGCTGCCGCCCAGAGAGTGAACGGGCAGCCGCCGGCGCCCCCTCCGGACCGGTTCGGAGGGGGCGCCGGCCCGCGGTGACGGCCGCGCCCCGGGGGGCATCCCGGTCAACGGCTCTGCGCGCGCTCCTGCTCGTCCGCGGCGCCGCCCGCCCCGACCAGGCCCCTGGAGACGCCGGACAGCCGGGGCTCGAAGCGCTTCATCTCGCGCTGCCCGACGGTCGCGATGATCCCGGGCAGGTAGCCGCGCACCCCTTGCATCCCGCGCAGCCACCACTGCGCGTACACGTGCGGCGAGCGCCGCTCGATGCCCGCGACGATCCGGTCGACGGCGGGACCCAGCGGGTAGGTGCGGTTGGACGGCCACGGCAGCCGCTGGCGCAGCTCCCGCATGACCTCGTCCCGGTCGGCGCCGCGCACCATGTCCGTGTCGGTCCAGGAGAGGTAGCCGACCCCCACCCCCACGCCCTTGTGGCCGACTTCGGCACGCAGGCAGTGGGCGAACGCCTCGACGCCGGACTTGGAGGCGCAGTAGGCGGTCATCATCGGCGCCGGGGTGATGGCGGCGAGCGAGGCGATCTGCAGGAAGTAGCCGCGGCTGTCCGTCAGCGCGGGCAAGAAGGCCCGGGCGGTGACGGCCCCGCCGATCAGGTTGACCTCGATCACCCGGCGCCAGGCGTCGGGGTCGGAGTCGGCGAACGGGCCGCCCGCGGCGACGCCCGCGTTGGCGACGACGACGTCGACCTTCCCGAAGCGCTCCGCGACCTCCTGCGCGACGCGCGCCATCGCCTCGTGGTCGGTGACGTCGGCGTACCAGTGCGCGCTGTCGGTGTGCAGGCGCTCGGAGACCTCCTTGAGGGCCTCCGGCTCCAGGCCGACGAGCGCGATCCGCGCGCCGCGGGCCGACAGTTTACGGGCGAGCAGCTCGCCGACCCCTCGGGCGGCCCCGGTGACGACGGCGACCCGGCCTTCCAGACTCCTGCGAGCACTCACGGTGTCTTCTCCTTCTCGGTGGTGTCGAGATCGTCGAGATAGCGCGCGGACAGCTCGCGCAGGACGTGGGTGACGGCTTCGGGGGCCTCGACCGGGGTCATGTGCCCCATGCCGGTGAGCACGGTGAGGCCCACGCAGTGGGGCAGCGCCGCAGCGAGCCCGCGGGCGTGGACGACCGGAGTGAGCCGGTCGTCGCTGCCGCCGATCACGGCGGTGGGGACGGTCAGCCGTGCCACGTCGGCGTCCAGATCCAGCCCGGCCAGTACCCGGGACCAGGCGTGCCGCACCCCGGTGGGGCAGGCGTGGACGATACGGGCACACGCCTCGACCCGGTCGGGCGCGGAACCGGGGCCCATGGTGGCGTACTTGAGGACCGTGCGGGCGACCGGCGTGACGGGCCCGAGCGGGGCGCGCGATCCGAGGACCGCGCCGGTGATGCGCGTCCGCACGCGCCCGGGGCGCCCCGGCAGCACCGTGGCCCGCTCGACCAGTCCGGAGCTACCGGTACTGCACAGCAGTGCGGCCGCGGCGTGCTCGGCGAACTCCGGCCGGGCCGCGGCCGCCATGATCGTCATGCCGCCCATGGAGTGCCCCGCGACGACCGCGCGCTCCCCTGGGGCGAGGGTGGCGCCGAGCACCGCCACGAGGTCGTCGGCGAGCGCGGTGGTGCTGTGCTCCCGGGCGGCGGGGCTGCGCCCGTGTCCGCGCTGGTCGTAGGCGATGACCCGGTGGGTGGCGGCCAGGGCCCGTATCTGCGCGGCCCAGAACGCCGTGGAGCAGGTCCAGCCGTGGGCCAGCACCACGGCCGGCGCCCCCTCGTCCCCGTGCACCTCGACGTGCAGGCGGGCCCCGTCGGCGGAGACGGCGACGAGTTCGCGGCGGGCGGCGGGCGGGGCGTAGGGACCGGAGGTGACGTGCGCCGGCCGGCTCACGCGGCGCCCTCCGCCTGCGCGGCGAGCGGTGCGGAGGCTGGCGCGGCGTCAGCGGCGGGCGCGGTGGAGGTGGCGGGCGCGGTAGCGGTGGCCGGGGGCGCCGCCGCGACCCGATCGCGCTCCCGTACCCGGACGACCTCGTACTCCCCCAGGTCGACGCTGCGCGTCTCGCGACGGAACTCACCGGTCGTGCCCGGCCACACCGTCGTGTTGCGCCCGTTCGCATCGAGGTACCAGCTGGTGCAGCCGCCGGTGTTCCAGACCGTCCGCTCCATCCGGGTCTGCACCTGCCGGTTCCATTGGTTCACGGCCGAGGGACGCGCGGCGAGGGCGACCCTGCCTCCCAGCACGCCCAACTGCCGCAGGTAGTCGGCCATGTAGTTCAGCTGGGACTCGATCATGAGGATCATCGAGCTGTTCCCGAGCCCGGTGTTCGGTCCGATGATCGTCATCCAGTTCGGGAAGCCGGCCGCGGTCGCCCCGCGCAGCGACTGCATCCCGTCCTTCCAGTGCTCGGCCAGGGTCCTGCCGTCCGCACCCACCACCCGGTCGGCGATCGGCATGTCCGTGACGTGGAAACCCGTACCGAAGACGATCGCGTCGGCCTCGGTCTCGGTCCCGTCGGCCGCGACCAGGACCGAGCCCCGGACCTCCTTCAGTCCGGAGGCGACCAGGTCCACATGGGGCTGGGCCAGCGCGGGGTAGTACTCGCTGGAGAGCAGGATCCGCTTGCAGCCGATCCGGTAGGACGGCGTCAGCTTGGCGCGCAGCTGCGGGTCCTTGATCGACCGGGCGATGTTCGCCTTCGCGAGCGCCTCGACGAGTCCGAGCCGGTTCGGCCGCTTGGTGAAGGCGCTGACCTGGAGTTCCCGGATGCCCCACAGCAGCCCCCGGCGGGCGGCGCGGGTGAAGGGCAGCTGCCGGTGCAGCCAGCGTTCCACGGCCGAGATCGCCCGGTCGGTACGCGGCATCACCCACGGCGGGGTGCGCTGGAAGAGCGTCAGGCGCTCCACCTCGGGGGCGATGGCCGGCACGATCTGGATCGCGGAGGCTCCCGTGCCGATCACGGCGACGCGCTTGCCGGCGAGGTCGTAGTCGTGGTCCCAGCGCGCGGAGTGGAAGACCTTGCCGGGGAACCCGGCGAGTCCCGGCACCTCCGGCAGCTTCGGCTCCGACAGCGGCCCGGTCGCCGAGACCACCACGTCGGCGGTCAGCTCGCCCCGTGCGGTCTCGATCTCCCAGCGCAGCTCGTCCGCGTCCCAGCGCATCATCAGGACCTCGGAGTCGAGCCGGATGTGCCGGCGCAGGCCGAAGGTGTCCGCGACGTGCTCCAGGTACGCGCGGATGGCGGGCTGCCCGGAGAAGGTCCGCGGCCAGTCCGGGTTCGGCGCGAAGGAGAAGGAGTACAGGTGGGACGGGACGTCGCAGGCGCATCCCGGATAGCTGTTGTCCCGCCAGGTTCCCCCGACCGAGTCCGCCCGTTCTAGTACGACGAAGTCCGTGATCCCCTCGCGCCGCAGCCGTACGGCGGCCCCGAGTCCGCCGAACCCGGACCCGATCACCGCCACCCGTACGTGCTCGCGCCCCTCGCGCCCGCCCTTGCCGCCCATGCCCGCCGCCTTCCGCCTCATCCGCAGTTCCAGCCACGCAACGCCGCAACGCACCACATCATCGAAACACTGCCAGCAATCACTGGCACAATCGGGAGGGTAGAGCAGCTCCGTACTCATGGGTAGGGGGCGGACCCGGAAAGTTACCGTTGGTACGCCATAGGCTGCGTCCGTGGCGAAGGATGAGATGCAAGCGAAGCCGGTGCGCGAGTACCGCACCGAGGAACTGGCCGCGGCGGCCGGCATCCCGGTGCGCACCCTGCGCTTCTACCGGGAGCGCAAACTGCTGCCACCGCCCCGCCGCGAGGGCCGCATCGCCTGGTACGACGACCACCACCTGGCCCGGCTGCGCACCATCGCCGGCCTGCTGGAGCGCGGCCACACCCTCGGCGGCATCGCCGAGCTGACCGCCGCCTTCGAAAGCGGCCGTGACGCCGGCCAGCTGGGTGAGCTGCTCGGCATCGGCTGGTCGGAGGAGACCCCGGTCCGGCTCACCCCGGAGGAACTGGCCGACTACTTCGAGGGCGAGGTCACCCCGGAGAACCTGGCGGCCTCCCTCGAACTCGGCTACCTCGCCGTCGACGGCGACACCATCGTGCACGTCAGCCGCCGGCTGCTGGACGTCTCCTCGGCGCTGGTCCGCGAGGGGGTGCCGCTGGCCGCCGTCCTGGAGACGGGGCGCCGGGTCCGCGAACACGCGGACGCCATGGCGCTGCTGTTCGCCGGGCTGATCTCGGACCACATCGCGCCCGAGGCACTCACCCGGCTGCGCCCGCTCGCCACGAGCGTGGTCGAGGCCGAGCTGACGATGGCGATGGACCGCCTGCTGGCGTCCACCGCCCCGCCCTCCGATCAGACGCCGAGCTCGTAGACGACGGTCACGGGCGCGTGGTCGGACCAGCGCTCCGGGTGCGTCTCGGCCCGCTCGACGAAGGCCTTCACGGCCTTCGCGGCCAGCCCCGGGGTCGCCACCTGGAGGTCGATGCGCCAGCCGGCGTCGTTGTCGAAGGCGCGGCCCCGGTAGGACCACCAGGAGTACGGGCCCTCGGTGCCGGGGTGCAGCGCGCGCACCACGTCGACGTAGCCGGCCTCCGAGTAGACCTTGCCCAGCCAGGCGCGCTCCTCGGGGAGGAAACCGGCGCTCTTGCGGTTGGTCTTCCAGTTCTTGAGGTCGGCCTCCTGGTGGCAGATGTTCCAGTCGCCGCAGACCACGACCTCGCGCCCGTCGGCTGCGGCCCGGCCCTTCAGCTCGGCGAGGTAGGCCAGGAACTCCCCCATGAAGCGGTACTTCTCGTCCTGCTTCTCCGTGCCCGCCTCGCCGGAGGGCAGGTAGAGGCTGGCCACGGTCACACCGGGCAGGTCGATCTCCAGGTACCGGCCGGAGGTGTCGAACTCCTCGCTCCCGAACCCGACCCGCACCCGCTCCGGCGCACGCCGCGTGTACAGCGCGACCCCGGCCCGCCCCTTGGCGGCGGCCGGCGCGAAGACGGTGTGCCAGCCCTCGGGCGAGCGGATCTCGGCCGGGATCTGCCCCTCCTCGGCCCGTACCTCCTGCAGGCAGACCACGTCGGCGTCGGATCCCGCGAGCCACGCCCCGAACCCCTTCTTGGCGGCGGCCCGGATCCCATTCACATTCACGGAGGTCACAGTGAGCATCCCTGCACCATAGCGGGAGGGTTCCGTACGATGTTCGGATGTCTCATGGGATCGACCTCCGCACCGTGCCGTACGACCACCCGGACGCGGTCAAGCTCGACGACCGGGTGCAGCTCGAATACCAGGAGCGCTACCAGGGCGAGGGCGACGCCACCTTCATGGACCCGGCGATGTTCGCCCCGCCGAGGGGCCTGTACATCGTGGCGTACGACACGACCGGCGCCCCGGTGGCGACCGGGGGCTGGCGCAGCCAGGAGCAGAACGACGAGGGCTACTCGGACGGCGACGCCGAACTCAAGCGGATGTACGTCGTCCCGGAGGCCCGCGGCCTCGGCCTGGCCCGCCGCATCCTCGCGGCCCTGGAGGCGGACGCCCGCGCGGCCGGACGCCGGCGGATGGTCCTCGAAACGGGCGACCGCCAGCCGGAGGCGATCGCCCTCTACCTCTCCGAGGGCTACACCCCCTCGCCGAAGTTCGGCTTCTACCGCTTCCACGAGTCCAGCCGCTGCATGGCCAAGCCGCTCCAGCAGCCGGCCCGCACCTGAGGCGCCGCCGCCCTACCGCGGGAGCCAGGCGGCCCGGTCCGTCCCCCAGCGGGACGGGCCCGCGGCCCACTCCCCGAAGGGGCTGGCCGCGTGCCGCAGCACCCCGTACCCCGACCCGGTCTCCCGCAGCCACGGCTCGGCCGCGTACTGCGGCGCCCCCGCACCGTCCCGCGCCCGGGCCCCGGCCAGCCCCCTGACCAGCCACGAAGCCGTCCCGGCCAGGGAGAACCGCATCCCCCGCCCGCCGCCCCCGGCCAGCGCCCGCAGCACCCCGGCCGCCATCAGATATCCGGTCCCGTGGTCCAGCGCCTGCGCCGGCAGCACCCCGGGGGTCCCGTCCGGGCCCGCGCACGTGGCGGCGATCCCGTAGCCGGCCTGCACCAGCGAGTCGAAGCCCCGCCGCCCGGCCCACGGCTCCGGCGCCCGCCACCCCCAAGCGCACAGCTCGGCCACCACCAGCCCCGGCCGCCGCTCCAGCAGGTCCCGCGCCCCGAGCCCGTAGCGCTCCAGCGCCCCCGGCCGGTACCCGGTCACCACCACATCGGCCCCGGCCAGCAGGTCCTCGAAGGCCGACCGGTCGGCGGCCCGCGCCAGGTCCAGCAGCGCCGACCGCTTGCCGAAGCCGGTGTCCGCGTACGCGTCGTCCGCCTCCGGCAGCCCCGGTGCGTCGATCCGCAGCACGTCCGCGCCCAGCAGGCCGAGCGTGCGCGTGGCGACGGGCCCGGCGATGACCCGCGTCAGGTCCAGCACCCGGACCCCGGCGGCGGGCCGGCCCGGAGGAGCCCCGCCGAGCGCCCGCCCCCGAGCCGCCGCGGCGCCCACGACCTCCACCAGCGGCTGCGGATCCCCGTAGCGCGACGCCACGGCGACGGCGAGACCGCCGGCCCCGTACACGGCCTCCTGCACCCCGACGGCCGTCCGTCCGGCCACTGCGGCGCGCAGTGCCTCCGGCGTCGCGGAGGGCAGCCCCAGCGCCCGTACGAGCGCGGCCTCGTGGTGGGGGTAGTTGGCGTGCGTACGGACCCAGCCGTCCGCGGCCCGCCAGAAGCCGGACAGCGGAGCGAACGTCACCGTGGGCCGGCCGGCGACCCGCAGATGGCGTTCGCTGACGAAGGCGGTGGCCACCGCGGCCTCGTGGACCGTGGCAGGCCCGACGTCCCCCGCCGCCCCCGCGGCCCGCACCGCGGCCAGCTCCGCCGCCGCCAGCCCGCAGACCGCGACGGTGGCACGCGCCAACTCACGCACCGGCAGCGGCCCTTCCCCAAGGTTGCCGGCTCCCTCGAACCGGACCCGGTCCACCCGTTCCGCTGCGCCGCCGAGGGCCTGCCAGGCCTGGGCCGTCGCGCCGTCCCGTTCACAACCGATCGTCATGGACGTATCTTCGCCCCGAAGTCGGCCGGAAGTAGCCGTACCCCTCGCACAACACCGTGCTCCTGCACCGCCTTTCGGCGGAACGGGATCCCGCGACAATCCCTGAGAGCTACTCGGGAACCGGCGTCCGCGGGACGTTCACGAGCGCCCCCGATCGAGCGTGCGGGACGCCCTCGGCCGCCTGCGGCAGGGCTTCCCCTCTCGCACGTCCGATCAGTCCCAGTGGTGGACCCAGGTGCGCCGCCCGAGGAGTTCGCGGGCGGCGTACGCCTCCAGCGTGCCGTGTGGATTCCGGTCGAGGTCGTCAGGACAGAAGGCGGCGTGCTCCGCGGCCACGGCCACCGCCTCCTCCAGCGTGGTGGGCGGCGCGGCGACCGAGAGGACGAGCCGGTTCGCGGTGAGCGCCACGACCCGGGTGCCGAAGCGCTCGTCCCAACTGCGCAGGACGGCGCTGAGGACACCGGCGTCGTCCTCGTGATGCAGCGCGCCGGACCAGCCGACGGCCGCGGGTATGTCAGCGTTGCATTCGGCGGACACCAGGGCGAGGCGCGGCTCTGCCAACCAGGAGTCGTCACCCGACAGGACATCGGCCAATTGGGCTGCCTGCACCTCGGGATCGACGTCGGACGACACCGCCCCGGCGAGTCCCGGCCACGGCGCGTCGAAACGGGCCACCGCTCCCCCGGACTTCTCGCGGAGCTCCGACCAGTGGTAGGACAGCATCTCGTCGGCTCCCAGGTCCTCCGGATAGGACAGGTTTCCGCACATCAGGTCCCACCCCTCCGGGTCTCCCGACGGGCCGCCGACGTCCACCAGCACCGGCACGAGGTCCGCCGCTCGGCGCGCGGCGGACTGTGCGGACCACTGCCCGGGCACGGCACGCGCATCGGCCAGCCACATCAGCGGATACGGCCAGGGTCCTTGGTAGGTCTCGTTCAGCAGCCTCCCCGAGGGAAGGTCGAGCCCGAGCGCCCGCCGGCCCGCGTCATCCGCGAGCCGGGGCAGGTTGTTCGTCTCCGTCACCATGCGAAGACAGTAGGGGAGAGATCCGACAACGCTCCCGACGGCCGGACCCGCCACCTCACACGGCCGGCTCCCGCACCCGGAAGGCCGGCCCTCCACACGACCGCCTGACGCCTCGAAACGGGCTCTCGGGATGGCCGCGCCCAGGAAAGGCCCCCGCCCGTGATGCGGACACCGCCTCGACAGACCCGGGTGCTCAGGAGTGGGAGAGCACGACCACGTCGTAACGCGCCACGACAGGAACGGGCCGGGCGAGCAGCTCCGCCGGGGCATCGGTGGCCGAACCGCGAAGGCCCTCGTCGCACCGCTCGGCGGTGAGGCAGGTGAGCTGCGACTGCGGCCGGGGGTCATCCGCGCGGGGCAGTCGCGCGGGGCAGTCGCGCGGACTGACGGCAACCGGATGGCTGAACGACGTGGTCTCCCGCACGGCGAAACCGGCCGCCGCGAAGTCAGTGATCACTGCTCGCTCGCCGGAGCAACGCAGAAGAAGACGCTGCCCCCGGTGGGCCATCGGCGCCCATTCCGCCCGGCAAGCCCGGAAACGCCGAGATCCCGCCCCGCCTTTCGGCGGAACGGGATCTCGTGACGATTCCTGAGAGCTACTCAAGAACTGCCGTCTGTGGGGTGTTCACGAGTACCCCTGACCTGCGGCGCCGACGGCTGCTGAAAGATCGCTTCCCAGATACCTGGTGATCGTTTCCCGGCTGACAGAGGTCCGGATCATTGGGCGTGACGGGTCCGGCATGGCAGCCTGCGTGTATGCCTTTCGAAGAGCGGGAGCACGGCGGCCACCATTACGCGGTGCAGTTCACCTACGCGCTGCCTGACGACGCCTGGTGCGTTGAGCTCAGCGAAGCCGCGCCTGCTCCGGCCGCATGGGCAAACGCCCAGAACGCATCGAGGTACCTCCCCGGCAGAGCCTTCCTCGTCGCGGTGGTTCCCGACGAGGACCCGTTGGCCGAGCCGACCATTCACATCCACAGCCACGACGAGCACGTGGTTCCCTACGAGATCATGCGCTGGTTCATGGACCGCGTGGCGGACCAGGTCGAACGATGCCGACGCGCCATGCAGGTCGGCCAGGAAGGGAACGGGTAGCCATGGAAGCCCGCCAAGTTGCGGAGCATTCAGGTAATCTCCGCCTTCTGCTGAACGAGTGGGACCCGATCGGCGTCGCCGACATGGTCCAGGACGAGTACGACTGCCTGATCGGGCCATTGCTCAGCAGGTTGCACCACCGGGCCGGCCGGACGGAGATCAGCGAGTTCCTCTGGCACGAGGTGACGGAGCACTTCGGGCTGGCGCCCTTCCGATACGAGGTGGATGCAGTGGCGGACCGCCTCGTCGCATGGTGGGCGGCGCTGGAGCCACCGAGCTCATGATTACGGGCTGTCGGTGGGCACGGGTACGGTCCTGCCATGTCGAACTCGTACACGACGCTGTGGACCAATGATCTGTGCCGCGAGCTTTAGCGGTCCGGTTACGCCGGCCAGCGGCTGACGATGCTGTTTGGCGGACCGCACCAGTCGCTGCCGAGTTTCCAGCGGGCGGGCGTGCAGCCCGGTGATCTGATCTACCCCGTGCGGGTCCTGCGCACCCGGCTCCACGTGCTGGGCGCGATGGAGGTGTCCCGGATCATCCCCTATGAGGACGCGGGCGTGGTGCTCCACGATGACGATTACGCGAAGCTCCTGGACTGGCGGCCGTTGAAGGCCGGCTGCGTCACCGAGGTGGTGACCGGCCCGCCGGGCTCTCTTCTCTCATTCGGCACAGCCGTGCCGCCGGACCTTCTGGAGCGGCTGACCTATTCCTCGCGCCGCGGCGAGCGGACGCTGAAGTACGTCGAAGAGGGCAGGCTGATCCGCTCGGTCAGCCTCCAGGGCATCTACCGGCTCGCGCCCGCTTCCGCAGCCGAACTGCGCCGGCTGATCCTGGAGGAAGAAGCCACGATGACGCGTGGGAGAGGCTGAATGGCATGGACGACGCAACCAGCGAGGCTGGCCGAGCATTCCTTCGGACTTTACAGAAGGGCCAGGTCCGCAGGGGTGTGGTGTCTTCCCTGGTCAATTTCGGCGCGTTCGTGGATCTCGGTGGGTGTGTCGATGGCCTGGTGAACGTGGCGGAGGTGTCCTGGCGGTACTACGACCGCTTGGCGGACGTGGTTGAGGTGGGCCAGAAAGTCACGGTGGTGGTCCTGGACATCGACCTGGACCGGATCCGGATGTCCCTCTCCTTGAAGGCGTTGCAGCTCGATCCCTTCAAGGACTTCGCTCGCACTCACCTCGGCCGCGTGCTTCCCGGCCACGTGACCAAGGTCGTCCCCTTCGGTGTCTTCGTCCAAGTACATGAAGGCATCCAGGGGTTGCTCCACGAGTCGGAGTTCAGCGATCACGACTCCGGCCGGCTCGTCTCGCTTCCGCAGCTCGGCGACGAAGTCGTCGTTGAGATCACCGAATTCAACTTCACGCTTCGCAGGGTCTCGCTATCACTACACCGCTGATGGGCCACTCGCGAGGCGGTACTGGTCCAGAAGCCGGAAGAACTCCGCGACCGGGGTCGAGTCGGCAGGGGTGTTGCGTTCGATGTCGGCTGCCCAGCCGTACGACGCGCTGCTGCCTCCGAGGCGTTCCTTGATCCACTGGCTGAACTTCCAAAAGCTGAAGGCCTCATCGGCGGAATGCACGCTGACGGCGATCTGGTAGCCGAGAAGCATGGCCTGGAGGTGGTCCAGCGAGCCGTCAGGAAGCCACATGCTGGGCCGCAGGCGGATCTGCTCGAGGAAGTCGTATACGTCCGTGCAGTCCTGCCAGTGTTTGACGGTGTTCTGCAGGCTGTCGTCGGTCGGCATCCGCCGAGCCTACGGCGCGGACGAGAGTTGTCGCCCATCGATGCGGCATGGGCGCGAGATGAGCGTGTGCGATCGGTTGGGGGCAGCTGCGGTCACCCTCTGCGATCTTGTTGCAGTCCGTCCTAGGTTTGGCTGGGGCTTCGAGTGTCGTCGGGGTCGCGGAGTCGGTAGGGCGAGGGCGGGCTGAATGGCGTCACTGTTCGAGCGTCTGGATCTGGAAGAGACGGCTGTCCGCAGCGAGTTGTCCGTCCTGGGTGGGGAGTTGGCTGCTCTGCACGGAAGGATCGCTGCGCTCGAGGGGCGTCTGGCGGATCTGGTGATCACGCGGAAGACGGTCGTTTCGCTGGGCGGCTCGGAGTACGTCGCGCACGACGCGGAAGACGGCCAGCCGGACGCTGACACCGGCAGCGAACCCGATCCGGACCACAGCCCTCACGTCCCCCCTCCCCGCGCTGACGAGACCACTGCTGGTGGGTACGTGCCTGCGGGCCCGCTGGAGCGGGAAGTCACCCGTGAGCGTGCCTTGGTGCTGCTTGCAGGGGCTGGACGGGCAATGCACGTCAAGGACATCACCTCGGCAATCGGTGAAGACGTCTCCGCCACCTCCAATGGACGCCGAGTGGAGACGACAAGGTCCCGGCTCAAGGCGCTGGTGAAGGAGGGCAGGCTGGTCCACGGGCCGACAGCGTGGTTCGCAATCGCCCCCGTCGACACGGGTGACCGGCAGCAGGGGGATGCCCGGGAGTGAACCGGAGCCGCGAGAGCGCGGCACGAACGGTGGCACCGCCGAGTCGATTGGTAGTCCCTCGGCGGTGCCGGGTGCGTGAGCGCCCGTCAGGCAGGTGGCTCCCGCGTGTTCGAGGGTAGTAGAGGCACTCTCCCCTTGATACGCGGAGCCGCGAACTTTGGCATGCCCGGTCGCCATTTGGTGTTCCCGGGTGTGGATCGAGGCTCAATGCGTTCTTTTCTGCCCGGTTTGGGTGGTGTCCGGCCACAGAGCGGTGTCGGTGAAGTGGGTGAGCCGGGCGACGGTCGCCACGTCTGGCCAGGACTTCCCGGCGAGGAGGTCCGCGATGGCCTGCCGGTTGACCCCGGAGCCGGCGGCCGCCGTCCGCAGGCTCCAGCTCCGTTCGTCCAGGGCCTCAGCGAGATTCCGGGCGATCCGACGGACTGCCTCGGCGGCCACGTCGGGGCTCGGCTGCTCGGGCCAGGCTTCCGGATCGTCGGTCAGCTCCCTGGGGGAGCGTGCGCGGGCGCGTCCGCCGACCATGCGCGCACCACCTTGTCTGTTGAAGTTGATCAACTGTGAATGGCTGCTTGTCCAGCCGGTATGCATGGACCGTGGTCCTTGATCCCGAGACTTCGGCGAAGATCACCCGGTATCGGCCGAAGCATGCGCCGCCGCTCTGGGTGGACGTCGCGCCGCTGGTGAGGTCGGTGGTCGCCGCCGTGGTGACTTCCGTGCCCTACGACGTGGAACGGCTGCTGCACGTCACCGGGCGTCTCGCTCTGTGGGCGGAGGCGGCCGGGTTGGAGCGCGATCCGAACGAGTGGCTGCGCAACGAGGTCATCGACGCGTTCGTGCTCTCCCGCGCCGCGGACATTAAAGGGTCGTCGGTCCGGACCTATCGAACGTGGCTCTTGCGGGTGCGGGACGCTCTGGCCTGGAGCGAGCGTGGGGAGGCGGCCCCGGCCCGGATGCATGCAGAGGCGAGCCCGCATCAGCCCTACAGTCGTGCAGAACTCGCAGGCTTGCGGCACTGGGGCATGCATCTGCCTCGTCAGCAGAGGACCGATGGACTCGCGCTTCTCGGTCTCGGTGCCGACTTCGGACTGACGCCGAGGGAGATCGCGGCGTGTCGAGGCGGGGATCTGCGGCGGCATCGTCCGGGCGGTCCGTTGATGCACACGTCCGTCGACCGTCTGGTTGCACTCGTGGCGCGTGCCGACTGGGACGGGGTTCTCGGGGAACTCGCAGATCAGGCCGGCAGCGGGTACCTGTTCCGACCTCGCCGCACCACCGAGTACTCCAGGAACCTGATCGGTTCCTGGCCGCTCAACCACCGGCCGCCGGACAGCCTGCCGGCGCTGTCGGCGGGCAGGGCGCGGGCGACGTGGATCGTCGAGCTGATGACCGCGCGGATCGATCACCACTTGATCGCCCAGGCCGCCGGCCTTGCGTCGGCCGCGTCCCTGGCCCGCTGGCAACATCACGTGCCGCCTCTGGATCACGTCACTGCCGCCCGGCTCCTGCGCGGGCCGGACAGGTGACCGCAAGGCCCCGGCCCTGGCAGAAATCGGAACGGATCAGAGGGTGCAGGCCCCGGCCTGTCACTGATGCTCCGGCGGAGATCCCGGACTCGAAGGTCGGGCAGCTTCTCGCACTGCTGGAGAGCTCCGGAGCTCTTGACCTGATCGCCCTCGAACTCGCCGAGCGACCAGGACCCAAGGGCCTGCCGGTTCGCACCGTGTTGGTCGGCGTGTTGCTGTCCTTGCACTACCACCGCAGTGCCACTCTCGCCGATGTCTGCCGGGTTCTCCTCGACCAACTGCGGCCACCAGCCCGTGCTTGGCTGGAGGTCCCCAACCCGGCCACGGTCGATGTTCACGGCCGGCACGCGTTCACGCGCCGGGTCTACCGCGCGTTCGACCGGCTCACCACCGCCCTGGACCCCCATCGCTGCGACCGGCGCCGCCGTCTGCCCACGGTCGAGGCCCGGCAGGTGATCGCGGCCTGGGAGGAGGAGGCAGGAGTCGAGCAGGTCCGCCGTCGGCGGGTGCTGCAGGAGATCAGCGACCGGCTGGTCCTGGTCGCTGTCCGCCTCGCTCACCAGCGCGGTCTGTTCCGCGGATGGCGAGGCGACATCGGGATCGACACGACCCCGTTCCCCGCATGGCACCAGCCCCACCCGGACTGGAAGAACCTGTCGTCGGTCGAGATCACGGCGGGCTGGCATCACTGCGGCGGCTCCAGCGACGGGATCTTCGGGCACTCCGCCACCCTGGTGGTCGCGGGTTCCCGGCGGCACCCCGCAGGACATCCCCTGGAAGGGAAACGCGTCAGCCGGCACCCGCAACTCGCCCTCGGCGCCGTCCTCGACACCCCCGGGAAACGGATCGGCCCGAATGCCATCCACAGCCTCGCCAGGCTCGTCCCGTTCGGGTTCCCCACCGGGTTTCTGGCCGCCGACCGTGCCTACACCGACCAGCAGACCGAGAACGTCGCCGCCCCGGCCTGCAGACTCGGCCACCGACTCGCCCTCGACTACAAGCAGGACCAACGAGGCGTCCAGGGCACCCATGCGGGAGCCCTCCTCATCGACGGCTCGCTCGCCTGCCCCGCCATGCCCCACGCACTCGCGCACGCGACGACCGAACTCGGCGACGAGGCCGTACGCGACCTCGCTCAGGCCCCCGCCCTGCAGGACCAGATCACCCAGCGGGAGCCGTACTTCCTCAAGGTCAAAGAATCCGCCGACCCCCGAGGCGCCATCCGCTACCAGTGCCCGGCCGCCCGCCCCTCTCCGGCTGTCGCCTGCCCCCGCTACAACCAGGTCCACCACATCCCGCCTCAGGGGCCGACCGTCGTCGACCTGACCAACCGGCGATCCACTCAGGCGCACCTCGCGGCCAAACCGACCGTGCCCATCCCTCAGGCCGAACGGCTGCGGCCTCCGCCCACGAACGAGCTGCCCAGAATCTGCCAGCGGCCCACGATCACCGTCCGGCCCGGCGACCTCGGCGTGATCGACAAGTTCCGCCAGGACCGGCACTACCTCCACCCCACCTGGCAGGACGTCTACCGGCCCCAACGCGCCAACATCGAAGGACTCAACGGCCGCGCCAAGGCCCACGGAATCGACATCTCCGACCCGTCCAAACGCCTCGCGCACGGACGGGTCGCTCAGACCCTCCTGCTCGCCCTGATGATCTGCTCCGTCAACCTGGCCATCCTCCACAGCTGGCACCAGACCACCGGCACACCGAGCGTCCTCACCGACGTCGGCCACAAAACCACCGCCGACAGCCACGAGGACCGATCGCCAGCCCAGGCCGGCCTGCCACCGCCGCGAACGCCGAAGATCGACACCCGCATCTGAAACCGGCACCACAGGCCGCGCTCCGTCATGCCCACAGACACGGCAGCTGTAGTTCCGGTGTCTGTGCTGGTCAGTGGCTTGCGGGGTCGGGTGAGGACATGAGTACGGCCACCGTGATCATGAACGTTTGTGATGACGTATCAGGATGCGGTGGCCGTGGAGGCCACGATAGCCGAGCAGGCGTGGAGCGAGACGTTCGGGGCGGCCATGAGGGCGGTCGCGGGTTGCTTCGCGCGGCGTGAAGCGCGTTTGGCTGCGGCGGAGTTGATCGCGGGGCTGCTGTTGGAGGTGGACACGCGGAACTGCTGGACGCTCGGGCAGGCTCTGGGACACCCGGGCCCGCACCGTCTGCAGCATCTGCTGTCCCGTGCCCGGTTCGATCATGACCGGGCACGGGAGGAGATCGCCCGCCTGGTTGCCGGTGAACTCGCCGGGCAGGACGTGGTGCTGGTGGTGGACGAGACGGGTGACGCGAAGTCCTCCGCGGACTGCGTGGAGGCGGGGCGGCAGTACTCGGGTGCGATCGGGGGCGTCGGTCTGTGCCAGGTGGCAGTGCATCTGGCGGCGGTCACAGCAACCATGAAGGTGATCATCGACCGGGCCCTGTACCTCCCCGCGGACTGGGCCGCTGACGAGGAACGCCGCGAGGCGGCCGGGGTTCCGGAGGAGATCGTCTTCGCGACGAAGCCGCAGCAGGCGCTGGCCATGGTCACCGACGCGGTCGCCATGGGGATCGGGGCCTGCTGGTTCGCAGGCGACGAGGTGTACTGCGGACGTGGTCTGTGCCGGGGTATCCGGTCGCTGGGGATCGGCTACACGGTCGGCATCCCCGCTTCCTACCACGTCACCGACGGAGCGGGCCGCCGGTGGGAGGCCCGCAAGCTGATCAACAAGGTGCAGCCCGGGCAGTGGATGCGCCGACAGACCGGACACGGCACCAAGGGCACCCGCGAGTACGACTGGGCCTGGCTCGACGTCCGCCCCGACGACACTCCCCACGAGAACGAGAACGAGAACGAAAACGCGGCCGGACCGGGAACGAGTGTGCTGGTCGCGCGGCGGCACCGCTACACCGGCGAGGTGTCCTACTTCCGCTGCTGGGCACCTGGCGACGTCTCCCTCGGCACGTTGGTGGAAGTGATCTGCCGCAGGTGGCGGATCGAGGAGACCTTCCAGCTCGCCAAGGGTTTCACCGGACTCGACCAGGGCCAGGTGACCTGCTGGAACTCCTGGATGCGCTGGTCGCTGTTCTCACTCATCGCCGCGGCCGTCCTCGCTCTCACGGCCGCCGCCGTCCGTGAGGGCTCCGAGCGGCAGCCCGGACTCGTCCCGCTGACCTGTCCCGAGCTCATCCGTCTCCTGCGGGCCATCGTGCTGCCCCCACCCGCCCGAGACCGTGATCACGTCCTGCGCTGGATCGCCTGGAGACGTCATCACCAAGCCGTCGCAACCACCTGCCACCAGCAACGACACCACCGTCACGACCAACCGTGATCAAGAACTACAGCTGCCGTGACAGACGGCCGAAAGCGCCGCATTCATGCGAACCACCCCCGGCAATCCCCTCCCGCCGACGCTTGGTCAGTGACTACGACGGGCCAGGCAATCGGACACCACCTCGAACACACCCCGGAAACGCCGAGATCCCGCCCAGCCTTTCGGCTGAACGGGATCTCGTGACGATTCCTGAGAGCTAGTCAAGAACTGTCGTCTGTGGGCTGTTCACGAGTACCGCTGACCAGGCGGTACAGAGGCAGTCGGAGATCGCTTCCCAGATCGGCGGAGATCGTTTCCCACCAATCAGCGGTCAGCCGCCGCGGAGACCCCAGCGATCGAGGCCGCAGTAGATGTGCGCCGTTCGGCATTGAGGTGCCATGAGACGGTCGGCTTCGCCTCTGTAGACGGCGGTGAGGAAGTCTTCGCTGCGCCACCAGTTGCTCTGGGCCAATGGCAGGGCGATGACCCGGCACCAGACGCTGCGGCGACCAGCCCCAGACGTGCATGTGGACGGCCGGCGAGGAACGCCTGTGCGTGCGGCGTGCACGGGAGTACTCAGCGGCTTGTGCTCAGCGATAGCTGTTCTGCGCCCTTGAGAGGATGTCCTCCAGACGACTCTTGCTTTCCGGCGTCTCCGGGACAGCAAGGCTGCTTGCGCGACTCCGGATCAACTGCTCAAGCCGGGAATACCTGTACGCCGCGTAATCCTTGCCGGCAAGCGCTTCCTTGAGCGCCCCAGAGCCCTCGTCCTGGGCTTTGAGGGCATCGAACCGAGCCTGCCGCAGGGCGCCTAGCGTGCTCCCGGCGCTACGCGCCACCCCGTAGGCATGGTCGCGGTCTCCTTGCGGCTTCCTGGCGAAGTCATCCTGTTCGAGCTCGTTCACCTGCTGAGTGACGAGACCGAACATGGACTCGCGGACCAGACCGAACGCCGCCTCGTCCTTGGCCACAGCCGTAAGAAATTCCCTCATAACATTGGTGTCGATGTCGATGTCATTGGGTTCGGTCGAGAATGCAGGGTTCGAGTAATCCACCTGCGCGGACAGGATCTGGGACACATCGTCGCGGTAGTACGTCAACGCATTGGCCATGTTCATGAGGATCCCGCTCGGCATCGGCTCACGCTTGACATCGCGGTTCGCGTACACATTCACGACATGCTCGAAGGCCTGGCTCTGTTCTTCCGCCAGCCGGATAGTGGCGCCCTGGGCGCCGTCCGTCGCCTTGCTCCCCGCCGGCTTCCCCGTCATCGCGGATTCCAGTGCGTCGCCGCAGGAGCCGATCGACCCCGAGGAATGGGTACCGAGTTCCCCAAGGATGCGCCAGCAGGCCTTGGTCTCATGCTTCTCGTCGCTGTCACCCTGCAGCCAGAACCATACGACTGCACAGACAGCGGAGGTGAGGAACGCCGCAACGGCGGCATACAGACGAAGCTTCCCTTGCGTCCACATATGATCAGCCGTTCTCTCCAGTGGATCCCTGCGCACTCCCCAAGCCCGACTGGTAGGAGTTTTTGGCTGACTCGTTGATGCGCCCCATACGGTTGTCAAGGCCCGTGATGTAGTCGGCAGGCACCCCCACGTCCAGCGCCTGCTCGCTGAGCATTTGCCGTAGCCGGGGATAGCCGTACTTCCCGTAGTGGTCGATCAGTTGTTCCTTCGTAGCGTCGGTCACGGCATTGTTGAGCCCCTCAGCCTGCTTGCCCGTGGCTATGTCGATCATTCGCTGCAAGCTGTCACCGATTACCGGAATTCCGGTCACTGGAGCACCGTAGACATGGTACTTGTACGTTTTATTCCAGTTGTTCTGGCCTATTTCTTTGTCGCGCGCGTCACCCAGCGCATCGGCGCGGATCTCGTCCAGTGTTCCCATGATCCCCCCGGCCGCTCTTACCGTGCCAGCGGCCCGGTCGGAGTCTCCCGTAGGCGTCTGCATGAAGTCATCCCTGCCGAGTGTGTTGATCTGCTCGGCAATGTGTCCCAGCTGCGAGTCGTGGATCATTCGGAAGGCGCCGCCGTCCTCCGAGGCCGCGCGGATGAACTGGTTCATCGTTTCCGTGCTCACGTCGACACCGTTCGGGCGCGTCGAGAACGCGGGGTTCGAGTAGTCGACCTGCGCACTGAGGAGGTCGTGGACATCGCCCGGGTAGTACGCGAGAGAGTTCGCCATGTTGACGCGTATGTTGGCAGGCATGGCGCCCTGGTCGATCTTGGTGATCTCCGCGTAGGATTTCACGACGTCTTCCAGCACGCGCGTCTGTGCTTCGCTGTGCTTCGTGAAGCCCTCCGGAGCGTGGCTGCCGGGGACGTGTCCGGTCATGGCGGCTTCCAGGGCCGCGCCGAAGCCGACGCGGGTGTCCACGTCCGCCGTGTCGCCCTTGTAGACGGCGACGCCGTCCTTGAGACTCGGCCTGTACTCGTTGACGACGTCCCAGTCGCGTCCGGACTGAAGGTACTCCAGGCGGTCCTTGCCGAGCTTGTGGTCGACGTCGGAGTAGGCCTGCGGGTCGAAGTATGCCGTGGCGGCGTCAGGGTTCTTGCTCATGACGCCGAGCAGGCCGTCGAGGGGATCGTTGGCGAACCAGCCGGACGTCTTGTCCGGGTTCTTCGCGTCGAACTTGTGGTCCAGGTCCCAGATGTCCTTCTTCCCTCCCCGGGCGGGATCCTCCGCCACGCGGATGGAATCCGCCAGATCGTGGAGGAAGGGGCTGCTGTAGTCCCCGCCGTTCTGCATCAGGGTGACCAGGCTCTGGTAGCCGAGTGCCTTCTGGTCCATTCCGGACGGGTTGGCGCCGGCGGCCTGGGTGCCGAACTCCTCGGTTCCGTTGCTCTTGATGTCGTTCAGCCATGCGTTGTAGAAGTCGGAGTCCGGGTTCTTCTCCCACTCCCCGCGCTTGTTCTTCCAGTCGGCCAGAGCCTGGGCGTACTCCCGCGAGCCCATCTCCAGGACCTTGCCGTCCTTCTTGAACTCAGGCACCCGCGTAGCACTGGCCATGGTGGCCGACAGGCCGTGCTCGATACCCAGGTAAGTCTGCTTGCCCTGTTTGTCGTTGAAGTAGGCGAGGTCGTTGAGCTTGTTGCCGAGCTTGATGGTTCCGTCGACACCGATGCCGTTGAGGAAGGTCTGACTGAAGACCTTGTCCTTGGCGTTGTCCCGCAGCGACCGGTTCAGCTCCGCGTAGTCCGCAGACGAAACCTTCTCGCCGCTGTTGATGCGGGTGGCTATCTCCTCGGCGCGGATCTCCTCGTACTGCTCGACGTCACCCAGGGCCCCGGCGTTGAAGCCGTTGAGCTGGTCGTCGTTGCCCTTGCCGAAGGCGTCCTTGTTGCTGTCGACACCGACGGCTTCGAGGGCCAGCCTGACGCCCTGATCGGCGTCGGCGAAGGCCTGAACGAGGTCCTTGATCCGCTGGGACCAGGCCTCGATTGTCTTGTTCAGAGCGGCCACGGCCTCCGGGTGATCCCGCAGGTACATGCGGTCCTGACCGGTGAGCTTGCTCTGGTCCTGACTCACGGTTCCCCGCGAATCGACGAGCAATCCCTCCTTGACGGCATCCGCGCAAAGGGAGTCGAGCTTCTTCTTGAGCTCGACGAACTGGCTGTGGGCGTCGCGCAGCAGAGAGGCGGCGGCCTTCGCCTGGACCTGGGCGGCGGCGTACTCGTAGCGCGTGCCGGCGAAGTTGGTGTGGGCGACGCCGGCGCTGATGCCGGTCCAGTTCTGGCCCATGGTGATCTTCTGGACGCTGTCGCCGTACCGGTCTTCGACCTTCTTGATCTCACCGGCCATGGATTCCCACTTGTCGGCCGCCGCCGTCAGCAGGCTCAGATCCGTCGTCATCACTTCGTTGTACGTCAGCACCTGCAACTACCCCTACACCCCGTGAAGCTTCGACTGGCCGATCGGACGGAACTGGTCACCCAGACCGATGTCATTGCGCGCGATAAGACCGTATGCCCCACGCAACGCGATCTTCTCGGACCCGAGACGCCCCATCAGAACCTTGACCTGCTTGTCCCAGGTCTCCGAGAGCTTCTTCAGGCCCGCAGCGGTGTCCCACCCGTCGAAGCCCTTGACCGCGGTGTTGGTCGCCTCGTCAGCGTGCTCCGTGGCCGTCTTCGTCTTGTCCTCGAGCTCATTCTCGATCGTGTTTGCAGCCGCATTCTTCTCCGCCGGTGTGGACCCGAAGGTCCCCGACCCACCAGGTGCGTACGGCCCCGCCGGAGCGCCCGTTCCGTTCAACCGCATGTGCACCGGCTCATCGCCCGCACCAGAGCGCGACTGGCGCCACTCCTCGTCGAAATCCCCCACGTTGTACCCTCCCCATCGACCTCGGATGATCATAGACATGGCAACTGCACACGGGCTAAGCCCGCCGTGCCGGTCGCCGCCGGTCACGTCGCCGGTGAGTCGTGAGGGCCTCTATGGCTCAGAGTTGCCCCCTGTAGCTGTATGTGTTCCGCGGAGACATCGATGTCCGTGCGGGCAACGAGCCTCGACGAGACTCGCCGGCCCTGCCGCACCAGCGTGATCCAGATCTTGGGGGAAGCGTAGGTGCCGCCCGACTTGGCGAACTCCTCCTGCACCGCCTCCACCAACTGCTGACGGCGTACTTCACGGCCGGTGGGTGTGCGATTCCGTTGCTTGTAGAACCACGACCCGCTTACGCCCAGCGCGCGACAGGCCACGCGGTGCGGGATACCGTGCTTGTTCCTCTGACCGCCGATCGCCGATCGCCCCGACGACGGCCGCCGGGTCCGCCATGGCTACTTCACCCACAGGACCATGCAGCGTTTGAGGACATCACGCTCCATCGCCAGCTCCTTGTTGTCCCGCTTGAGCGGGACAATCTCCCGCCGCAACCGCTCCAGCTCGTCACCCCGCTGGCCGGCGCGGTCCCCGTACGCCGAGCCCGGGACACCCAGCGGGCTGGCGTCGCCTCGTTGATCCCCAGGTCCCTGGCAACCTCGGCGACCGTCTTGCCGGTCTCCGTCACGATCCGCACAGCCCCTCACGAAACTCCGCATCGAACTTCCGCCGCTTCTCCACCATGACTCTCAACTTCCCCTGCAGTCACTGCTGCACGTGATCGGCCGGGTCGCGGTCTGGGCGGACCGGAGCGGGCTGCCGCGCGACCCGGGAACCTGGCTGCGGACCGAGACGATCGACGCCTTCATCCTGTCGGGCTGCGTTACGGCAAAGGACTCGACAGTACTGACCTACCGGACCTGGCTGCGGCGGGCACGGGAGGCTCTGGTGTGGGTCCAGCGCGGAGAGGCCCCTCCGGCTCGGCTTTCCTCGCCTCGCACGCCTCAGCCGCCTTACGGTGCGGGGGAGTTGGCTCGCTTGCGGGATTGGGCGAATCATCTGCCGGACCAGGCTCGACTCGACGGCCTCGCCCTCATGACGCTCGGAGCCGGGTGTGGCCTGATGCCGGGCGAGGTCCCGCCCATGCGAGGCAGCCACGTTCGCGTGACCTCTGGTGGGGTTGCGGTGCTGGAGGAGAAGCTGCTCGGCCGACTCGTGGCGTGCCACTCCGACTGGGAAGGCACTCTGGCCGAGCTGGCAGAGAGCTCCGGAACCGGATTTCTCTTCCGGCCGGGACGGAAGGTCGCGGCAGCCAAGAACCTCGTCTCGTCCTGGCCTGCCCGCCATCGGCCCCACGCGGGTCTGCCGCCGCTCTCCGCCCGGCGATTGCGGTCGACGTGGATCGTCGGCCGACTTTCCGAGGGCATCAGTCCGGAGGCAGTCGCTTCCGCCGCGGGCATGGCCTCCCCTGCCGGTTTGGCCGGCTACCACCATTGGGTGCCCCCACTACCCAGGGCGGAGGTGATCCGCTTGCTGCGTGGCCGCCGCTCGTGAGGGCGCGGCCTGAGGCCGATCAGCTGGCCGCCCGTCATGCGCGGCCACGGCTGCGGCCTGGGCGGCTCACTGAGATCCCCGACTCCAAGGTCGGCCAGCTGCTGACAGTCCTCGACCGTTCTGGTCTGCCCCAGCAGTTGGAGGACATGCTGCGCGGCCGTCCTGGGCCACCAGGCGTGCGGCCGAGGACCGTGCTGGCCGGCCTGATGCTCGCCGTGTACTACACGGGCCGAGCCACGGTCTCCGACGCCTGGCGGATCCTGCACTTCCGTCTCCAACCCGCAGCTCGTGCCTGGCTCGGCATCCCCGAGGTTCCGCCATCCACGGCACGTGCGTGCATAGCTGCCAGTCGTCGCCTCTACCGAGGGATGGACCGGATCACCACCGCGCTCGACCCGGCACGCTGCGACCGGCGCCGGCGCCTGGACCAAGCGGAGGCGGACATCCACTCCGCTGCCTGGAACGAGGCTGCCGGCCGCGCGGCCGCGAACCGGCTCCAACGGCTGGCGAACGATCTCGTACTGGTCCCGGTCCGGCTGGCACAGCAACGGGGATACCTGCGGAACTGGGCCGGTGACGTGGGCGTGGACGCCACCTCCATCCCGGTGCTGGCCAACCCTGATAGCGACTACTCGGGCACAGCCTCCGTCGAGATCACCGCCGGCTGGCACTTCAGCGGCGGCTCCGACAAGGGCATCTTCGGCTACAGCGCGAGCCTGCTCGTCGCCGCCCACTCCCGCACGGGCGAAGGAGCCACGAAGGGTCGCCGCGCGCCCTCCTACCCGCAACTCTGCCTCGGCCTCAGCCTGGACACCCCGACCGTCCGTACGGGCGAGAACGCGGTCACCGTGTTGAAGCACCTCGGCGAGCTTCGACTGCCGACAGGTGTATGTGCCGCAGATCGGGCCTACACCGGCTGCTCGCCGGAGAATTTTCAGGTTCCGGTACGCCGACTCGGCTACCGCCTGGCCCTGGACTACAAGGCGGCCGACCGTGGCGTCCAGGGCAGCTGGCAAGGAGCCGTACTGATCGACGGCTCCCTCGCCTGCCCACACATCCCCAACGCCCTGGCTCAGGCCACTCACGGCATGGACGACAAAACCTTCCGCCGACGGCTCGACGATCTGAAACCTCTGGTCGCCGAGCGACTGCCCTACTTCCTCAAGCTCAAGCAGAACGCCGACGCCCGCGGAACCGTGCGCCTGCAATGCCCGGCGGCCGGACCGTCCCCTTCGGTGAACTGCACCCGCCGAGAACGCCTCCGCCCTGCTCGACCGACCGCCTCGGGCCCGCCTCAGACCGTGATCAAACTGGCGGATCTCCTCTCCCGCGCCAGCCACGCCTCGGCTCGCCCGACCGTCCAGTTCCCTGACAGAGAGCGGACGGACCCTCCCGGCAGGGAGGCGCTGCCCGCCGTCTGCGGGGCCTCCGCGATCAGCGTCCCCGCCGACGCGGCCGGAGACCTGAAGATCGCCAAGTTCCGGCAGGACAGCCACTACCTCAGCCTCGCCTGGGATCGGATCTACAAGCCGATCCGTTCCCACAACGAGGGCCTCAACGGCCGCCTCAAGGGCGCCTACATGGACATCGGCAACCCGATGCACCGCCGAGCACCCGGCCAGGTGGCCCAGACGATCCTGATCGCGATCATGTTGGCCGTCGGAAACCTGGACATCCTGGAAACCTGGCTCTACGAGCGCACCGGCAGCCGACTCTCCGACGCCGACTTCGAGTCTGTTCCGGCTGCCCCAGGTCGCGACCCGTCTTCCGGCCCCACACCACTCGACATGGGACGGCATCCGCCGGCCAACCTCTGATCGGGCAGCGTCACAGCCGTACAGCACCATCACCAGCCCCGGGCGACCGGGGCCGGTTCGCATGCCCCGGCAGCGGCCAGGCACCTGCCGAGCAACCCGCCAGACCCGATACGCCGCCATCCACCACCCCGAACAGGCATCGAACGACCCTTGAAACGACGAAGATCCCGCCCGATCTTGCGATCGGACGGGATCTCGTCACCATTCCTGAGCTAACTCAAGAACAGTCGTCTGTGGACCTGTGGGGATTTGAACCCCAGACCCCCTCGATGCGAACGAGGTGCGCTACCAGACTGCGCCACAGGCCCTTGCGACGTGTGAAACATTAGCACCCCTGCGCCGGTGCTCCAAAACGCGTTCCCGCGAGGGTCCGCGCAGGTCACCGATCACTCGTTCGCGGCGCGCGGGCGGCCCTCGCTCTCGTACTGGTCGAACAGCGGGGTGCGGCCACGGCCCTGGCCGCGGGGGCGCTGGGCGGTCCGCTCCTGCGCGTCGTCCTCGGCGGGCGCCGGGGCGGGTACCGCCGGCTGGGCGCGCAGGCGCGGCTCGGTCGGCTCGGCCGTGCTGGAGCGGGTCGCACTCCAGGCGTCCGGGGTCACGGGACCGGTGGCCCGGGGGGCGACCGGGGCCGTCACGTACGTCGGCAGCGGGACCGGGACCGGCTCCCAGCTGTCGCCGCGGGCGGGGCCGCGTTCACGCTCGCGCTGCTGGTCCACCCACTCGGCGTGGTCGGTCTGCTCGACCAGCGCGCGCCGTCCGGCCTCCTGGGGGGAGACCGGTGGAGCGGGGTCCGGTTCGCCCGCCGCGTCGGCGCCCTCCTCGGGGTGGCGGCGGCGCGGGCGGTCCTCGCGCAGCTGCCGCGCGGCCGCCTCGGCACGCCGCCGGTCCATGGTGAAGGCGTAGCGCCGCCGTTCCTGGACCCGCAGGTGGGCGATGTACGCGCTCAGCAGGAGGGCGGGCACGGCGGGCGCCCACAGGTAGCGCAGGCCGCCCACCGCCGCGACGACGGCGCCCGCGGTGAAGACCAGGAAGAGGAGTGCGGTGGTGCGCCGGCGGCGCGCGAGGACCCGGAGGCGCTTCTCGCGCCGGGCACGCTCCGCCCGCTGCTCCCGCTCGGCGGCTGCGGCGCGCGGCTCCGCCCTGGTCGGGGACACGCCGAGGGCCCGGGCGTCGGCGTCGACGGAATCGACCGTCTCCGTCGCGGCGTCCGGGTCCGCGTGGGGCTGGGGCTCCGCCTCTTCGTCACCGCGCTCACGCAGTCCCTTGGCGTAACGGCGCTCCATTCCCGCCCGGCCGGAAAGCAGCCGAATGGCAGTGGAGAAGCGTTCCGTCGGACGGGCCTCGTTCAGCTCGTCCTGCCTCCGGAGCCACATGGGCACCAAGTAGGCGGCCCAGGCCCCGACAATGACTGCGTAGATGAGGCCGCTGCTGCTCACACCTCACACCGTAGAGGGGCGCGGGCGAGGGGATCGGCCAATTGGGCCGGCGTGTCGCGCGATCTCACTGATATCACGGACTTTTTTTGTGATTCTTCGGATCAGGTTATGGGCGAATCGGTTACCTCGGGCCATTAATTCGAACAGATATTCGTTTATCGCGGGCGGCGGCTTCCGCCGTACCTCCCTATTTCGGCGGGGACTGCGAGTGGCGCGCCCGGTGCCAGCGGCGCAGCAGACCCTCCGGCACCTCCTCCGCGGTGATCGCGTACACGAGGTGGTCGCGCCAGGCCCCGTCGATGTGGAGGTACCGCGGGCGCAGCCCCTCCTCGCGCAGCCCCAGCTTCTCCACGACTCGCCGGCTCGGCCCGTTCTCGGGGCGGATGCACACCTCGATCCGGTGCAGGCCGACCTTCCGGAAGCAGTGGTCGACCGCCATCGCGACCGCCGTCGGCATCACGCCGCGGCCGGCCACGTCGCGGTCCACCCAGTAGCCGATGTGCGCCGCGCACATCGAGCCCCAGGTGATCCCGGCGACCGTCAACTGGCCCACCAGCCGCCCCTGGTACTCGATGACGAAGGGCAGCATCCGGCCCGCGTTCGCCTCCGCCCGCAGGTGGCGGACCATCTGGCGGTACGTGGGCCGCTGGATCACCGGCCCCCACGGCGCCGGCGGCGGGATCGTGGCCTCCCACGGCCGCAGCCAGTCGCGGTTGCGCTGGTTGACCTCGCGCCAGTCCTTCTGGTCGCGCAGTCGTATCGGCCGGAGCGTGACGTCGCCGTCGGTCAGGACCACCGGCCAGGTGGGGCCGTTCAGCTCGCGCTCCCGGTGGGTCCCGCAGGTCTGGGGTGGTCCCCGCCCCGGATCTGGTCCACCGCGTGCGGCAGGATGCGGGACAGGACCGCCAGGCCGTCACGCACCCCGCCCGTGGAACCGGGCAGGTTGACGATCAGGGTGCGCCCGGCGACACCGGCCAGGCCCCGGGACAGGGCCGCGGTCGGCACCTTCGCCAGGCCCTCGGCGCGGATGGCCTGGGGGATGCCGGGGACCTCGTAGTCCAGCACCCGCGCGGTGGCGTCCGGGGTGCGGTCGGTCGGCGAGATCCCGGTGCCACCCGTGGTCAGGATCACGTCGTACGCGGCGGACACGCCCTCGCGCAGCGCCTGTTCGACGGGATCGCCGTCCGGGACGACCCGGGGGCCGTCCACCCTGAAGCCGAGCTTCTCCAGCGCCTCCGCGAGCAGCGGGCCGCCCCGGTCGGCGTACACGCCCTGCGAGGCCCGATTGGAGGCGGTGACGACGAGCGCCCTGCCCAGGGACCCGTCCGGAGCCGCACCGGTCTCCTGCTCGCCCGCCGCGTGGTGGCTGTGCACCTCCCCGCCGCGCGGGGCGTTCACGAGCGCACCCAGTCGCCGGACTTGCCGCCGGTCTTCTCCTCCACCCGGACGTCCGTGATGACCGCGCCCTTGTCGACGGCCTTCACCATGTCGATCACGGTGAGTCCGGCGACCGCGACGGCGGTCAGCGCCTCCATCTCGACGCCCGTGCGGTCGGTCGTCCTGACGGTGGCGAGGATCTCCACGGCGTCGTCGGCGACCGACAGGTCGACCTTCACGCCCGAGACGGCCAGGGGGTGGCACAGCGGGATCAGGTCCGGGGTCTTCTTCGCTCCCATGATCCCCGCGATGCGCGCCGTGGCGAGGGCGTCCCCCTTGGGCACGCCCTCGCCGCGCAGCAGCTCGATCACCCGCGGGGAGACGAGTACGCGCCCGCTGGCGCGCGCCGTCCGGGTGGTGACGTCCTTGGCGGAGACGTCGACCATCCGGGCCGCGCCGGCCTCGTCGATGTGGGTGAGCCTGCTCTCGGTACTCATTGCTGTGCCGCTCCGCTCTGGGCCCGCGGGCCTGTGTGGTGCGACACACGCTACCCGCACGGGCCGCCGGAGGGGCGGGCCGGGGGAACGGTCCGGGCGGGCGGGAACGGACGCCCGGCTCAGCCGAGCAGGATCACTTCCAGCTCGGTGCCGGGCTCCACCGAGGTGACGTCCTCCGGTACGACCATCAGGGAGTCGGCGTGCGCCAGTGCGGCGATCAGGTGGGACCCGGATCCACCGACGGGGCTGACCGTGCCGCTCCCGGCGTCGTACTTCCCGCGCAGGAACTGGCGGCGGCCGGCCGGGGAGCCGAGCGCCTTGTCGGCCCTCAGCACGGCCCGCACGCTCGGCCGCCGGACCTCGGACTCCGGCAGCCCCATGAGGGCGCGGATCGCCGGGCGCACGAACAGTTCGAAGGAGACGTAGGAGGAGACGGGGTTCCCGGGCAGTGCCAGCAGCGGGGTGTGGTCCGGGCCGATCGTGCCGAAGCCCTGCGGCTTGCCGGGCTGCATGGCGAGCTTGCGGAAGTCGATCCGGGTCGCGTCCACGTCGGCGTCGTCCTCGCCCGGGCCGGACAGGCCGGGCGCGGCGGGCGAGCCGGCCGGGGAGAGCGCCTCCTTGACCACGTCGTAGGCGCCGACGCTGACGCCGCCTGTGGTGACCAGCAGGTCGGCCCGGATGAGCTGGTCCTCGATGGTGGAGCGCAGGGTGTCCGCGTCGTCCGCGACGGCCCCGACCCGGTAGGCGATGGCTCCGGCGTCCCGCGCGGCCGCCGCCAGCGCAAAGCTGTTGGAGTCGTAGATCGTGCCGGCGGCGAGCGGCTCGCCGGGCTGGACCAGCTCGCTGCCGGTGGACAGGACCACCACCCGCGGGCGGGGGCGCACCCGGACGGTGCCGCGTCCGATGGCGGCCAGCAGGGCGATCTGGGGCGGGCCGAGGACCGTTCCGGCGGCGAGGGCGAGGTCGCCCGCCTGGACGTCGCTGCCGCGGGCGCGGACGTGTGCCCGCGGCTCGGCGGCGCGGTGCACGCGCACCTCTCCGGCCGACCGCTCGGGGGCGGAGCTGGCCGGGGTCATCCCGGCGGCGGCCCCGCCTCCGGTGCCGCCGTCGGTCCACTCCACCGGCACGACGGCTTCCGCGCCGGGTGGCATCGGGGCGCCGGTCATGATCCTGGCGGCCTCACCGGGGCCCACGGTGGGCAGCTCACCGCTGCCCGCCGCGACGTCCCCGATCACCGTCAGCACCGCGGGGAACTCCTCGCTGGCGCCCTGGACGTCGGCCGTGCGGACGGCGTAGCCGTCCATGGAGCTGTTGTCGAAGGGCGGGAGGGCGACGGGCACGGTGACGTCCTCGACCAGGACACAGCCCTGGGCGTCCGGCAGCTGGAGCTCGATCGGCTCCAGCGGCCGGACGGCCCCGAGGACGTCCGCGAGGTGCTCGTCCACGGACCACAGACGGTGGCCGGTGTCCTGCGGTGCGGAACTGCTCAAGGTGCTACATCTCCTCCGTGACGTAACGGTGAAGCCAGGTGCGGAACTCGGGGCCCAGGTCCTCGCGCTCGCACGCGAGGCGGACGATGGCCCGCAGGTAGTCGCCGCGGTCCCCGGTGTCGTAGCGACGGCCCCGGAAGACCACGCCGTGCACCGGGCCGCCCACGCTCTCGTCGGCGGCCAGCTTCTGCAGGGCGTCGGTGAGCTGGATCTCCCCACCGCGGCCCGGCTCGGTCTCCCGCAGTATGTCGAAGATCGCGGGGTTGAGGACGTAGCGTCCGATCACCGCGTAGTTGCTGGGGGCGTCCTGGGGTTCCGGCTTCTCGACGAGGCCGGTGATGCGGACCACGTCCTTCTCGTCGGTGGCCTCGACGGCGGCGCAGCCGTAGAGGTGGACGTTGGCCGGGTCGACCTCCATCAGGGCGATGACGGTGCCGCCGGTGCGGGCGTGGATGTCGGCCATCTGGCGCAGCAGGGGGTCGCGCGGGTCGATGAGGTCGTCGCCGAGGAGGACGGCGAAGGGCTCGCGGCCGACGTGCGGCTCGGCGCACAGCACCGCGTGGCCGAGGCCCCGCGGGTCGCCCTGGCGGACGTAGTGCATGGTCGCGAGGTCGCTGGACTCCTGGACCTTCTTCAGCCGGTCGTCGTCGCCCTTGGCGGTGAGGGCCGACTCCAGCTCGTAGTTGCGGTCGAAGTGGTCCTCCAGGGCACGCTTGTTACGCCCTGTGATCATGAGGACGTCGTCGAGCCCGGCCGCGACGGCCTCCTCGACCACGTACTGGATGGCCGGCTTGTCCACAACCGGGAGCATTTCCTTCGGGGTCGCCTTGGTCGCCGGGAGGAAGCGGGTACCGAGGCCAGCGGCCGGAATGACGGCCTTCTTGATCACGGGGTGCAACATAGTCATGGCCAGAACGATAGTGGGTCCTGTCGAACACCCGACGAGGTCACGGCAGACAGATCCATTTATGCCCTGATTCGAAGGACAGCTGATTCCCGTGGCAGAGACCCCGCCCACCACGTCCGCCAAGTCCGAGCTGCGCCGGGAACTCCTCGCGGCCCGTCGCGCCTTGACCCCCGAAGCCCGCCGCACGGCGGCCGCGGCGCTGGCCGTCACCGCCCTCCAACTGCCCGAACTGGCCACTGCGCGCACGGTGGCGGCGTACGTCTCGGTCGGCGGCGAGCCGGGCACCCGCGCACTCCTCGATGCCCTGCGCGCGGCCGGCAAGCGGGTACTGCTCCCCCTCCTGCTGCCCGACAACGACCTCGACTGGGCGGCGTACGAGGGTCCCGGCAGCCTCGTCGAGGCCGCCCACCCGGGGAAGATGCGGCTGCTGGAGCCCTCCGGCCCGGCGCTCGGACCGGACGCGGTGACGGAGGCCGACGCGGTGCTGCTGCCCGGGCTCGCGGTGGACGGGCGCGGTATGCGGCTCGGCCGCGGCGGGGGCAGCTACGACCGGGTACTGGGGCGGCTGGAGCGCGCCGGGGCGCATCCGGCGCTGGTCGTGCTCCTCTACGACGACGAGGTGGTCGCGCGGGTCCCGGAGGAACCGCACGACCACCCCGTCCAGGCGGTGGCCACCCCGTCGGGGGTGCGCCGCTTCAGCCCGTGACCCGGCTCACGACCCGGCCGGCCGCAGGGTCAGGGTGTCGACCGTGGCCTTGTCGACGGCCTCCTTACCGAAGGGCCACTCCAGCAGCTCGCCCGTGGCCCACATCTGCGTCTGGTCCGTGTAGTGCGAGTTGTACGCGTGACCCGAGGCGCCCGTGAGGTTGATCCAGCGGGACTTGTCGAGGTCGCTGAGGTTGACGACCATCCGCATCGACGGCACCCAGGTGATCCCGTAGCCACTGGAGGCGTTCCAGCCGGTGGCGTTGACGGTCGCCTCGCCGCCGCCCACGTTCCACGGGCCGCGGTTGAGGAGCCACTGCAGGAAGCCGGGGCCCTCGGTGCCGATCGTCTGGTTCTTCAGGTTGAGCTGGTGCAGCCGGCCCCAGCTCCAGGTGGACTGGTCCTTGCCGAGCTTGGCGGTGAGCTCCCAGCGGGCGTCCGCCATGGCCCGGGCGAACAGCTCGTCACGGGTGGTGGTGGCCGGCTTGTTCAGGCCCTTGGCGGGGACGCTCCACCACGGCGACTTCTCGTCCTTGACCAGGCGGCGGACCACCTCGAACCAGCGGTCGCCGCCGTCGGGCTGCGCCGAGCCGGCGTCGCGGGTTCCGCATTCGCGGACGGTCTTGGCGAGGTCGTCGGCCGGGCCGGTGCCGTTGCCCAGGACGTTCATGCAGCTGCCCTCGATCCGCAGCTCCTTGGGCATCTTGTCGCCGAAGGCCAGCTTGAGGACGTTGCGCCAGACCGCGTTGAAGTAGGCGGCGGCCGCCGAGTCGGACTCCTGGGTGTAGTTCCAGCCGTCCAGCAGCTTCTGCGCGGCGCGCACGCCCGGGTCCGACACCTCGATCTTCGCCAGCATCGGGGTCAGCAGCGCGGCGATCTCGCTGCTGTTGTCCATCTGCATGGTGCGCATGTCGTCGGTCGAGATCTTCCCGCCATCCTTGATCTTCGCCTCGATGAGGTCGTTGATCCGCTGGCTGCGGGCGCCGTAGCCCCAGTCGGTGGTCAGCAGGTGCGGGTACTTGCCCGCGCCGGTCCCGTTCTCCGCGACGGCCTGGTTGGCGGTGACGATGTAGCCGCGCGCCGGGTTCTGGTCCCAGGGCAGCTCGTTCTGCGGGATGTAGCCGGTGTTGCCGTCCCGGCCGCCCTTCCAGGCGTACTTGGAGTCCCAGCCCGGGGCGGGCATCCGGCCGTCGCCCTGGCCGCGCAGCGGGATGCGGCCGGGGGCCTGGTAGCCGATGTTGCCGTTGGCGCCCTTGTTGTCGGCGTAGATCAGGTTCTGGGAGGGGACGTCGAAGTCGGCGGCCGCCTTGCGGAAGTCGTCGAAGTTCTTGGCCTGGTTGAGCTTGAAGACCGCGTCCATCGTCCTGCCCGGGTCCAGCGCGGTCCAGCGCAGGGCGATGGCGTAGCCGTCGCCGCGGTCGGGGGCGGAGCTGTCGACCGGGGCGCGGGTGCCCACCGTGGCGAGCTCCTCGCTACGGTCCGAGACGAGCGGACCGTTGTTGGTGGTGCGGACGGTGATCTTCTTGCTGCTGCCGCCCGCGATCTTGATCACCTCTTCGCGGGAGGTGAAGGGGAGCACCCGGTTGTCGTAGACGTAGCCCTCGGGCTTGATCTGTTCGAGGTAGAGGTCGGTGACGTCGGCGCCGAGGTTGGTCATGCCCCAGGCGATGTCGGTGTTGTGGCCGATGACCACGCCGGGCATCCCGGAGAAGGTGTAGCCGGCCACGTCGTACTTGCACTCGGCCGAGACGGCACGGCAGTGCAGGCCCATTTGGTACCAGACCGAGGGCAGTTGCGGCGACAGGTGCGGGTCGTTGGCGAGCAGCGGCTTGCCGGTGGTCGTGTACTTGCCCGAGATGACCCAGGAGTTCGAGCCGATGCCGCTGCCGTTGGGGCCGAGGATGGCCGGAACCTTCTCCAGGGTGTCGGCGAGGGCGCTCAGCTGGGTGCGCAGGCCCACGGTGGCGCCCTGGGCGGTGGCGTTGCCGGCGAGGCCGGTGGCCTCACCGGCGGCCGGGGCGGTGGAGGCCCGGTTGGCGACGGCACCGCCGGAGCCGGAACCGGAACCACTGCCGGAGCCGGAACCACTGCCGGAGCCGCTGCCCGAGCCCGAGTTTCCGGTCTGGCCCTGGGGGGTGTACTTGCCGCCGTCGACCTTGCCGCCCTCGACGACCGGCTTGTTCCGGTCGAACGGGTAGGGCGGGTAGAGCTCGGCGATCTGCTCCTGCGAGAGCTTGCTCGCCATCAGCGACCGGTCGATCTCGTCCTGCATGTTGCCGCGCAGGTCCCAGGCCATCGCCTTGAGCCAGGCCACCGAGTCCACCGGCGACCACTGCTCGGGCTGGTAGCCGTCGCTGAGCTTGAGGGCCGCGTGCTCGACGGACAGGGTCTTGCCGGACTTGCCCTTCAGGTACGCGTTGACCCCGTCGGCGTAGGACTGCAGGTTCTTCTTCGTCTCGGCGGAGAGCTTGGTGTCGTACTCCTCCTGCGCGACCTGGCGCCAGCCCAGGGTGCGCAGGAAGGCGTCGGTCTCGACCTGGCCGGCGCCGAACATCTCC
The DNA here is from genome assembly GCF_042742535.1 of Streptomyces sp. NPDC058880. Classification (NCBI taxonomy): domain Bacteria; kingdom Bacillati; phylum Actinomycetota; class Actinomycetes; order Kitasatosporales; family Streptomycetaceae; genus Streptomyces; species Streptomyces sp. NPDC058880. The sequence continues at coordinate 26,949 of NZ_JBHYMC010000031.1, read as the reverse complement.
GACAGCCGCCCCGCGGTCATGTGGCGGCGTACGTCCATCTCCCAGAAGCGGTCCTGCGCGTGCACGAAGCCCTGCGCGCGGAAGAGGTCGTCGTCGCTGTCCGCGTAGAGCTGGGGAATGCCGTTGGCATCGCGCTTCACCTCGACCGCCCCCTTCAGGCCGGGCACGTCGAGGGAGCCGGTCGTCTGGGGGAAGGAGGCGCGCACGCTGTCCACGCTCCAGTACGCCCCGTAGCCGAGGCCCGCGACGAGTCCCAGGACCAGTACGAGCACGATCAGACGGGCGCGTCGTCCCTTCTTCTTGGTGGGAGGAGCGGTTTCGTTGGCGGGCATCGCTGTCCTTAGAGGGGCAGGGTGGTCCTGGGAGTGCTGGGAGCAACCATAGGCGCAGGACCGACTCCGTTGATCCGCCAGGGGTGGAGGCTGTGTGGAGGGCATGGGCGCAGGGCGGCCCGGGAGGCGGCCCTGAATGGATCTTCCATGGGTCCCGCGGTCCCGAGGACAGCGGAGAACAGCCGTTTCACAATGTGGTTATCGCGTAAAGGGCGCGTCAAAGATTAGGTAAGGTAACGAATTACTTGCCGAACTTGCCGCCGGGAGGACCGATCCGCCGGGCGCATTGAGGAGGGCCGCCCGCTGACTGTCCACACGCTCAATGAGCTTCTGCTGGTCTGCTCGCTCGTACTGCTCGTCGCCGTGGCCGCCGTGCGGGTCTCGTCGCGCAGCGGCCTGCCCAGCCTGCTCATCTACCTCGGCATAGGCGTCGCCATAGGCCAGGACGGCATCGGGAACGTCGTCTTCGACAATGCCGAGCTGACACAGGTCATCGGCTACGCCGCCCTCGTCGTGATCCTCGCCGAGGGCGGTCTGGGCACCAAGTGGAAAGAGATCAAGCCGGCCCTGCCGGCCGCGATCATGCTCTCCCTGGTGGGTGTGGCGATCAGTGTGAGCGTGACGGCGGCGGGGGCGCACTACCTCGTCGGACTCGAATGGCGCCAGGCGCTGCTGATCGGGGCGGTCGTCTCCTCGACCGACGCGGCGGCCGTCTTCTCCGTGCTGCGCAAGGTGCCCCTGCCGTCCCGGATCACGGGCGTCCTGGAGGCCGAGTCCGGCTTCAACGACGCACCCGTCGTGATCCTCGTGGTCGCGCTCTCCGCAGTGGGCCCGGCGGACGCGTGGTACGTCCTGCTCGGCAAGATCGCCCTGGAGCTCGCGATCGGCGCCACGATCGGTCTGGCCGTGGGCTTCCTCGGCGCCTACGCCCTGCGGCACGTGGCCCTGCCCGCATCCGGCCTCTACCCGATCGCCGTGATGGCCATCGCGATCGTGGCGTACGCGGCCGGCGCGATGGCGCACGGGTCCGGCTTCCTCGCCGTGTACCTGGCGGCGGTCGTCCTGGGCAACGCCAAGCTCCCACACTGGCCCGCCACGCGCGGCTTCGCCGACGGGCTCGGCTGGATCGCCCAGATCGGCATGTTCGTGCTGCTGGGCCTGCTCGTCACGCCGCACGAGCTGGTCCGCGACTTCTGGCCCGCGGTCATCATCGGCCTGGTGCTGACGACGGTGGCGCGGCCCCTGGAGGTCTTCGTCAGCCTGCTGCCCTTCCGCATCCCGTGGCAGGAGCAGGTCCTGATGTCGTGGGCGGGCCTGCGCGGCGCCGTGCCCATCATCCTGGCGACCATCCCCATGGTGTCCGGGATCGAGGGCAGCGACCGCGTCTTCAACATCGTCTTCGTGCTGGTCGTCGTCTACACCCTGGTGCAGGGGCCGACCCTGCCCTGGCTGGCGCGCAAGCTGGACCTCGGGCGGGGCATGGAGACCGCGTCCGACCTCGGCATCGAGTCGGCGCCGCTGGAGAAGCTGCGCGGGCACCTGCTGTCCTTCGCCATCCCGCCGGCCTCACGGATGCACGGCGTCGAGGTCAGCGAACTGAGGCTGCCGCCCGGGGCATCGGTCACGCTGGTCGTGCGGGACGCCAGGAGCTTCGTACCGGCGCCGTCCACCGTGCTGCGGCGGGGTGACGAGCTGCTGGTGGTGGCCACGGACCCGGTCCGGGACGCCGCAGAGGCACGGCTGCGGGCGGTGGCCCGGGGCGGGAAGCTGGCGGGCTGGCTCGGGACCGGAAACGGATCCGGCTCCCCCTAGGGCCGGTCCGGCGGATCGCGGCCAGGGCCGTCGGGCGGATCGCGGCCGGGCGACCCCGATCCGCCGGACCGGCCCCGGAGCAGCGTTCCCATCCGGGCGCATTCGGGGAGATCCGACGGCCCTTGTCAGCATATGCGAGGTCCTTCATCTGCGAAGTTCCCGCCAATCGCAGGTGAAGACACGGATTGTCGGGGCAATCACAGGGCGTGATACCGGCGTCCCCTGTACGATGAAGGCACAACAGATCGAACCAACTCTGCCTGACGCAGAGCTGGCGCGACCGCAAAGCGGCCGTGGCTCCCTCCCGCAAGGGGCGCCCAGGTATCACTCGGTTCTGCGCAAGAGGACAGCTCTCGGGGCTCCCAACACGTACGGGTGCGACCGCTCACAAAGCACGGCACCGTCCGCAGACGGGGAGTTCTACCAGGCAGCGGAAAGGCAAGGCCGTGACATCCGCGGTCACGACCGACACGTCCGCCCGCCCCGGATACGGACAGCTCCTGCGCACACCTGGCGCCCTGGGCTTCGTCCTCCCCGGCTTCGCAGCCAGGCTCCCCTTCGGCATGCTGACCATCAGCATCCTGCTGCTGGTGCAGCACACCACCGGTTCTTACGGCAGCGCCGGCATCGTCGCCGCCGTCACCGGCATCTCGATGGCCCTCTCCGCCCCGCTGATGGGCATCTTCACCGACCGGTTCGGCCAGAGCGCCGTACTGGTGCCGGTGGTCCTCGCGCACGCCGCCGCCGTGAGCGGCCTGACGGCCCTGGCGCTGGCCGGCGCCCCCGTCTGGGCGCTGGCGCTGGCCGCCGTACCCGCCGGCGCCTCCGTGCCGCAGGTCGGACCGATGGTCCGGGCGCGCTGGGCCGCCAGGCTGGAGGGCTCGCCGCTGCTCCCGACGGCCGCCGCCTTCGAATCCGTCACCGACGAGTTCACCTTCGTCGTCGGCCCGGTCCTGGCGACCGCCCTGTGCACCGGCGTCCACCCGGCGGCCGGTCTGGCCACCGAGGCCACCCTGACGCTGCTCGGCGGCCTGCTCTTCGCGGCCCGCCGCGCCTCCCAGCCCAGCACGCACACCCCGTCGACCACCGGCGGGAAGCGCGCCTTCGCGCTGTCCTACCCGGGCCTGCGCGTGCTGATCTTCGCCTTCCTCGGGATCGGCGCCGTCTTCGGCGGCATGCAGGTCTCGCTCGCCGCCTTCTCCAACGAGATCGGCAACCCCGGCGCCAACGGCCTGCTCTACGGCGTCTTCGCCGCCGGCAACATGACCGCCGGCATCGCCATGGGCGCCATCGCCTGGAAGATCGGCCCGCGCCGCCGACTGATCCTGGGGTACGTCGGCCTCACCGCCGCCGCGTCCGTGCTGTGGGCCGCGCACTCGGTCATCCTGCTGGGCGCGCTCGGCCTGGTGGTGGGCCTGTTCATCGCCCCGGCCCTGATCACCGGCTACACGATGGTCGAGCAGCTGGTTCCGGCGAACGCCCGGACCGAGGCCTTCACCTGGCTGACCGGTTCGATCGCCTTCGGGCAGGCCATCGCGGTCATCCTGGCCGGCCGCCTGACCGACGCGCACGGATCCTCGTCCGGCTTCATGGTGCCGATGGCGGCCACCGCCCTGGCGCTGGCCACCCTGCTGACGCTGCGCGCCAAGCTGGCCCCGAAGGCTCCGAGCCGGATCGTGAACGCGTCCGCGCCCGGTGCCGAGGCGGGGTCCGGTACCGAGGCCGCGTCCGGCAGCGGGACCGCGGCCCGTGCCGAGGTCCCGGGCCGCGCCGAGATCGGCGCTGCGGCCGGCCCGTCTGCGGCGCCCCGTATCCGGGTGAACGAGCGTGGGATGGGTCACCGCGTGCCGGTGACGGTGGACTGATCCGCCGGAATACGTCACCATGGAGCGTCGTTAGCACTCATTGAGTCAGAGTGCCAGGAGGAAATTCGTGCCGACCTACCAGTACCAGTGCACCGAGTGCGGTGAGGGCCTTGAGGCCGTGCAGAAGTTCACCGATGACGCGCTGACCGTGTGCCCGAACTGCGACGGACGCCTGAAGAAGGTGTTCTCCGCGGTCGGCATCGTCTTCAAGGGCTCCGGTTTCTACCGGAACGACAGCCGTGGCGCCTCGTCGAGCAGCACCCCTGCCTCGAAGCCCGCGTCGAGCACGTCGTCGTCCTCGACGTCGACCGCCGCCGCCGCTCCCGCCGCTTCGTCCTCCTCGACGTCGTCGAGCACGAGCAGCAGCTCCACGTCGGCCGCCTGACCCGCTCCTTCCCGAGGCCCCGCACGCCCCCACCGGGCTGCGGGGCCTCCGGCGTGCCCGGTTAGGGTGAGCGGCATGGTGAACGCAGAGATCGGTGTCATCGGCGGCTCGGGCTTCTACTCCTTCCTGGAGGACGTCTCCGAGATCCAGGTGGAGACCCCGTACGGGCCTCCCAGCGACTCCCTGTACATGGGCGAGCTCGCCGGCCGCGCGGTGGCCTTCCTGCCCCGGCACGGGCGCAGCCACACGGTCCCGCCGAACAAGATCAACTACCGGGCGAACCTCTGGGCCCTGCGCTCGGTCGGCGTCCGCCAGGTGCTCGGCCCGTGCGCCGTCGGCGGCCTGCGGCCCGAGTACGGGCCGGGCACGCTGCTCGTGCCCGACCAGCTGGTCGACCGTACGCAGAGCCGCGTGCAGACCTTCTTCGACGGGGTGGCACTGCCGGACGGATCCGTTCCGAACGTCGTGCACACCACCTTCGCCGACCCGTACTGTCCGGTGGGCCGTTCCGTGGCGGTGGCCGCAGCCCGCGGCCGGGACTGGGAGCCGGTGGACGGCGGCACCATGGTCGTCGTCGAAGGGCCGCGCTTCTCGACGCGTGCGGAGTCCCGCTGGTACGCCTCGGCGGGCTGGTCGGTGATCGGCATGACCGGGCACCCGGAGGCGATCCTCGCCCGTGAGCTGGGGCTCTGCTACACCTCGATGGCTCTGGTGACGGACCTGGACGCGGGTGCCGAGACCGGTGAGGGCGTGTCCCACACGGAGGTGCTCAAGGTGTTCGGCGAGAACGTCGGCCGCCTGCGCGAGGTCCTCTTCGACGCGGTGGCGGCGCTGCCGGCCACGGCGACCCGCGACTGCCTGTGCACGCACGCGCTGGACGGCTGGGACCTGGGCATCGAGCTTCCGTAGTCCGCGCTGTCACATCCGGGGCGGCTGTCCGGTCTTCCTCCGTGAAGGCCCATTCGGACAGACCGCTCCGGGAGATGACAGTCATGCCGCGTATCTCGCTCACCCCGCCCCGCACCCTACTGATGCGCGTCGGCGCCTGGTACTCGCGCCGCACCTACGGCAAGGTGCTCGACCCCGGACAGGCCTACGGGCACAACCCGCGCGTGCTGTTCACCTACGTCCGCCTGGAACAGCGGGCGGCCGGATGGAACGCGCTGGACGCCGGCCTGAAGCACCTCGCCGTGATGGCGTCGGCGGCCCGCATCAACTGCTCGTGGTGCATGGACTTCGGCTATTGGGAGGGCCACGAACTGGGGATGGCGCCGGAGAAGATCGAGCGGGTTCCGCAATGGCGGGAGGCCCGTGAGGTGTTCACCGAGCTGGAGCTGTTGGTCATGGAGTACGCCGAGGCCATGACCGAGACCGAGCCCACGGTCACCGACGAACTGGCCGCGGCGCTGATCGCACGGCTCGGGGAGGCGGCGTTCGTCGAACTGACGGCGGTGGTCGCGCTGGAGAACTGGCGCTCACGCATCAACAGCGCCTTCGGCCTGACCAGCCAGGGTTTCTCGGAGTCCTGCCAGGTGCCGGCGAAGCGCTGAGGTCCACCCGCCACCGAGGACGGTGTGGACGGGGGTTCGCCACTCGGTCGGGTGACAGGGTTTTCCACAGGCTGGGGACGGTCCACAGGCCCGAGCGGGATGCGGGCGCAGGCCGGATGGTGGAGTGTGTCCGGGCGGCGAGTCCGGGCACAGGAACTCACTCCGTCTGGTGGTGCTCGTCATGTCCCGTACCTCCGCAGCCTCTTCGGCCTCGTCCACGACCTCCTGCCCGGCCACCCCTCCGCCCTCCGCTCCGCCCTCCGCTCCGGGCTTCTCCCCGGCATCGCCACGAGCCTCCTCCGCGTGTCCTCCGTCGCGTCCCGTCCCGCCGTTCCCGCCACTCCGTGTGGGGCGGGGCCCCGGGCGGCTGCGTCGGGCCCTGCGGCGCCGGCGGCGGGCCGCCTCGGCCTCCCTGGCCGTCGTGGCGGCAGCACTCGCCGTGGGAGGGACCGAGGCCCAGGCCTCCCGGGGCGAGCCGCCGTCCGAGGTGAAACCGCCGCCGACGGTGGTGCGGCTGGTCTCGGCGCCGGTGCGCATCGCGGACGGCGCGACGGTGCGACTGCTGCGGCCCGGGGACCGGGTGGACGTGGTGGCGGCCGAGCGGGCGCAGCAACCCAGGGTGGTGGCGGCAGGGGCCACGGTCGCCGAAGTACCCGATCCGGAACAGGGTGTTGGGGACGGCGGGGCGCTGGTCGTGCTGTCCGTACCGAGGGACACCGCGCGGGACCTGGTGGGCGCCGGCGCGACGGCGCGGCTGGCGGTGACGCTGTGCTGATCCGTACGCACGATCAGTCAATTCACCTCAAAGTGAAGACCGATTGGACAGACCTCGCCCGGACTGCCGTAGCTTTCGGAACCGTTGGCTCCGTGTTTGGCTTCCGCAGAGAAGGGCTCAGCGATGAGCGAGAACAAGAAGGAAAGCGTGCTGGCGGGCTTCAAGGCCTTCCTGATGCGCGGCAACGTGATCGACCTGGCGGTGGCCGTGGTGATCGGCGCCGCGTTCACGAACATCGTGAACTCCGTGGTCAAGGGGATCATCAGCCCCGTGGTGGGCGCGGTGGGCACGAAGAGCTTGGAAGGCTACAAGTCCTGCCTGAAGGCGCCGTGCGAAATCGGCCCCGACGGCCAGCCGACCGGTGTCGAGATCCTCTGGGGGTCGGTGCTCAACGCCACGCTGACCTTTGTGATCACCGCGGCGGTCGTGTACTTCCTGATGGTGCTGCCGATGTCGAAGTACCTGGCGCGCATGGAGGACCGCCGCAAGGCCCGCGAGGGGGCCCAGGAGATCGTCGAGATCACCGAGCTGGAGGTCCTCAAGGAGATCCGGGACACCCTGGTCGCGCAGCGCACGGGCGGCAGTGTTGGCGGCCAGGCGGGTTCGCGCAACGGCTTCTGACCGCGCCGGCAGCACCGGCCGCCCCGTCCGGTCAGATGTGGTGCGGTGGCTTCTCGTCGAGGAAGCGGGCCAGATCGGCCGCGCTTCCTCCGGTGGGCGGCCGATCGCCCCAGCCCCGGTCGGTGTCGTCCGACGACTGCTGGTCCAGCGGGTCGTCGAAGACGATCCGCGGCTTCGGCCGGGACTGCCGGGCCTCGGGGGCGGAGCGCGGGGGCTGCGGGTCGGGGTCGGGGGTGCTGCTCATGCCACCAGGGTACGGCCGCCCGTCGCCCTCGCCGGGCCTGCGGTTGCGCCGGCCGGGACCGGCCACATCGCCGGCGTCGCGCGACGGCCCGTCCTCGACGCCCTCCCGGCCTCGGCTCGCGTCCACGTTCCACGCGTTCACGCCGCCCGGCCACACCTCGCCCGGTCACACCTCGCCGGCGGCGCCGCCCGAGGGCTCCTCCCCCTTCACATGAAGGATGTCTCGGGCCTGCTCCGCGGCGCGGGCGAGGCTTTCGGCGACGAAGTCGAGGAAGCGGGCGACGTTCTCCAGGCGGACGGCGGCCGGGGTACCGGGGCCGAGGACACCGGCACCCTGCCGGGCGATGTCGACCTGCTGGTTGAGGGAGCGGACGCTTGTGACCATCGACTGGTACCAGAGGTTCTCGTCGATGACGTAGCGCTCCCGGCGGCCCTCGTCACGCTCCCGGCGGACGAGAGCCTGCCCCTCCAGGAAGGCGATCGACTTGGAGATGGACGCCGGACTGACCTGGAGGCGCCGGACGAGCTCGGCGGCGGTCATGCTGCCGGAATCGGCGGTGAGGAGACAGACCATCACCCGCGCGGTCATCTTGTTCGACAGGCCCGACTGCATCATCACCGTGGTGAACTGCTCTTCGTACGCGGCCACCGCTCCGGGATCGCGGCCGTGCGGCAGGACGACCGGATCCGCGCTCGGGGGGACGGCGGTGCGGCGCCGGCGGGCGCGGCGCTCGGTGGCACGGTGGGCCTGGTCCGCCCGATAGCCGGAGGGGCCGCCGTTGCGCATGACCTCGCGGGTGACCGTGGAGGTCGGACGGTCCAAGCGCCTGGCGATCTCGGCATAGGCGAGGCCGTCGGCCACTCCCAGGGCGATCTGCCGGCGCTCCTGCTGCGTAAGCCTGCCTCCCGGCATCGCGGCCTCCCTCTGCATCCCGTGGAATCTCCACCCTAGCGTTCACCTCCATCTCATTGCAACGCAGCGCCACCCCCTTAGCTTTCACCTCGAAGCAGTTGCAACGAAATAGGGCCTCTGAGCTGCTCATATAGAGGCCGCATGCAATCGCGTGATTGCCGAAACTGCAAACGCAACGTAGCTTTTCTCTTATCGAAACCAGCGGGCCGCAGGGCGCCGCTGACGGAGAACGGAGAAGCACCATGCAGAAGTTCACCACCGCCGCCCCGATCGCCGCCGTCCTCGACATCCCCGTCGGACGCCTCCGCTTCATCGCCGCCGACCGCGCCGACACCACCGTCGAGATCCTCCCGGCCGACGCCTCCAGGGGCCGCGATGTGACGGCCGCCGAACGGACCACCGTCGCATACGCAGACGGCGTCCTGCGGATCGCCGCCGCTGCGCCGAGGAACCGGATCCTCGGCGGCTCCGGATCGGTCGAGGTGACCGTCAGGCTTCCCACGGGCTCCCGCGTCGAGGCCAGGACCGCCAGTGCCGAGATTCGGGGCGTCGGCCGGCTCGGGGACGTCACCATCGACAGCGCCCACGGCGCGATCAAGCTCGACGAGACCGCGGGCGCCCGACTCGCCCTCCAGGCCGGGGACATCACGGTCGGCCGTCTCGGCGGCTCCGCGGAGATCACCACCCAGAAGGGCGGCGTGCACGTCACCGAGGCCGTCCGCGGCACGGTCGTCCTGCGGACGCAGGCCGGCGACATCTCCGTCGGCGCCGCCCGCGGAACCCGTGCCACCCTCGACGCGGGCACCTCCTACGGCCGGATACGCAACGCCCTCACCAACGACGGCAGCGGCCGAGACCTCACCCTCCACGCCACCACCGCCTACGGCGACATCGCCGCCCGCAGCCTCTGACCCGCAGCGGCCCGAGCAGCCCGGTGTGACCGGCGTGACCGGCCCGGACGGCCGCCCGGGGCACAGCGGCCCCCCCGGGCAGCGCGCCTGAGCTGCGGCGCGTCACCACCCTGCTCTCCTGACCGTATGGCCTACACCCCGATGACCGCCCGCAGCCGAGACGAGGGCCACCGCGCCGCGACCCCGCTGGAGCTGTTCTTCGACCTCTGCTTCGTCGTGGCTGTCGCGCAGGCCGGAGCCCGGCTCGTGCACGCACTCGCGGAGGGCCATCCCGGTACCGGGGTGATCGGCTACTTCTTCGTGTTCTTCGGCGTGTGGTGGGCCTGGATGAACTTCACCTGGTTCGCCTCCGCCTACGACTGCGACGACGTGCCGTACCGGATCGCGACGCTCGTCCAGATCGCCGGCGTCCTCGTCTACGCGGCAGGGGTGGGCGAAGCCTTCGACGAGAACGACTGGGCGATCGCCGTCGTCGGCTACATCATCATGCGCGTGGCGCTGACGGCGCAGTGGCTGCGGGCCGCCGCCGGGGAGAGCGGCGCCGCCCGCACCGCCGCCCTGACGTACGCGGCCGGGCTGGTGATCTGCCAGGCCGGCTGGGTGGGGCTCCTCTTCGCGCCCGACGGCGCCAAGCGCTGGCTGTTCCTGGTGCTGGTCGCGGCCGAGCTGATGGTCCCGGTGATCGCCGAGCGCGGGCACCAGACGCCCTGGCACGCCCACCACATCGTCGAGCGGTACGGGCTGTTCACCATCATCGTGCTCGGCGAGACGATCGCGGCGAGCACGGTGGCCGTGAAGTCCGCGCTCGACGAGCACGAAGCCCTCGACCTGCTGCTCCCCATCGCCGCCGGCGGGCTGCTGATCGTGTTCGCCGCGTGGTGGATCTACTTCGCCGTGCCGATGCACCAGCACCTGACCTCCAACCGGGAGGCCATCCCGTGGGGCTACGGCCACCTGCTGATCTTCGCCTCCGGTGCGGCGATCGGCGCGGGCATCGAGGTCGTGGTCGAGCACGCGGTCGGCAAGGCGCACATCTCCCAGGTCTCCGCCAACGCATCCGTCATGGTCCCGGCCGCGGCCTTCCTCTTCATGGTGTGGCTGCTGCACTCGCGCCACTTCAAGCGCGGCCTCGCCCAGCAACTGGTGCTCCCGGTCTCCGCCGTGGTCACCCTCGCCTGCATCTGGACGGGCGCCTACGCCGTCCTCTACGCGGGACTCGTCGCGGTGGTCACGGTCACCGTCGGCCTGATCCTGGCCGAGCGGTCCGGCGCCGAGGTCCTGTAGCGGGCGGCGGCCCGACCGTCACTCCCGCGCCCCCGCCGCCGTTCTCAGCGCAGGACGAGCAGGACACACCGCACCGCACCGACTGGAGGCACGGCCATGACACTCCCGGCGCAACGCCACGGCACCGGACCCGGCGGGGAACTGGCCGAGCCGGGCTTCTGGCAGCAGCCGCCCGCACACCGGCTCGCCGTCTTCGCCCGCCTGCGCGCCGCCGAAGGCCCCGTGTTCGTGCCCGAGGGGGCCGGCCACTGGGCCCTCGTCCGACACGCCCACGTGCAGGAGGCCAGCCGGCTCCCCAAGGTCTTCGCCAGTGCCCCCGGAGTGACCACTCCCGAACCGGCCCGCTGGGTGCGGGCCCTGTTCGGCGACTCCATGGTCAACCTGGACGGCCCGGACCACGCCAGGCTCCGCCGGATCGTCCAGCGGGCCTTCACTCCCCGCCTGCTGGCTGCGGCCGAGGCCGACATCCACGCCGTGGCCGCCCGCATCGTGGACGACGTACTGGCCGACCGGCCCGACGAGTTCGTCTCGGCGGTGGCCTCCCGGCTGCCGCTGGAGGTCATCTGCAACATGATGGGCATCCCTGAGCGCTTCCGCGCCGAGATCGCCGACCGGGTCAACCATGCCTCCGAGAACATCGGCGTGGAACGCGGCCTGCTCTCCCGGCTGCGGATGCCCGGCCGCGGGCTGCGCGCGCTCGCCCGGATGCAGCGGATGGTGGCGGGCATCGGCAGGGAGCGGCGCAAGAACCCGGCCGACGACCTGATCTCGGCGCTGGTCTGCGCGAACGTCGACGGACAGGCCCTCGGGGCCCGCCAACTCGGCGCCTTCTTCTCGCTCCTGATGGTCGCCGGGGTGGAGACCACCCGCAACGCCATCACCCACGGGCTGACCCTGCTGACCGACCACCCCGGCCAACGGGACCTGCTGATGTCGGACTTCGAGACGTACGCGGACGGCGCGGTGGACGAGATCATCCGGCACTCGACGCCGATCATCCAGTTCCGCCGGACGGTGACCGCCGAGCACACCATGGGCGGCCGCGTCTTCCGGCCGGGCGAGAAGGTGGTCCTGTACTACGCCTCCGCCAACCGCGACGCGTCGGTCTTCCCCGACCCGGACGCCTTCGTGATCACCCGCTCGCCCAATCCGCACCTGGGCTTCGGCGGCGGCGGACCGCATTTCTGCCTGGGTGCGCACCTGGCCCGGGTGGAGATGAAGGCGCTCTTCCGCGAGCTGCTGACCCGGCCGGTCGGGCTGCGCGCGGTGGGCCTGCCGGACCTGGCGGGTTCCAGCTTCGACAATCGGGTCCGCTCGCTCGGATTCGTCTTCGAGCGGCCCTGACGGAGGACTCCGGGCGGAGATCCGGGGAAAGGGGCCCGGGCCGAGACCCGGCGGGAGCCCGCGGGAGGGGCCCGGCCACCGGGCAGGCTGGGAGCCCGGCGGCCGGAGCGGTGGGGCGGCCGGCTACTTCTGCAGGCGCCGCACGGAGAGCACGCAGTGGGCGCTGGCCGTGAGGACCTCCTCGTCGCCCGCGAAGGCCTGGAGGGTCGTCGCGTCGACGGGCCGCCCCGGGACCGCCTCGGGCCAGGCGCGCGTGGCGAAGAGGAAGTACACCTGCCCGCTCTCGTCGGCCGCGGCGACCCACTCGTCGGGGGCAGTGCACTGTGCGTTCATCCCGGGCAGGGTGAGCGCGATCTGGTTGCCCTCCAGCAGGATCTGCACCGGGAAGCCGGCGGGGTTGCGGGTGCCGTCCATGACGACGTCACCGATGGGCAGGCCGATCTCCTCCAGCAGCCCGCGAGCCGCCACCTCCCCGGCCTCCCGGCCGCCCGGGCCGTCGCCCAGGGTGTAGGCGAGGAGGTACGGGATGTCGTGTGCCTCGGAGGGGTCGCCGATCCAGGCGAGCACCGAAAGGGTGCCGAGCTGGGACCGGTCGATTTCGGCTTGAGTAGAAGTCATGCGCCGCACCCTAGTGGTCGCGCGCCCGGGCCTTTCACGGCCTTTCACCCGGGCGGGCTAGACAGCCCAGAATCCCTCTCCGACATTCGCCCGGATGTTCGTGTCCTGGTATTCCAGCCGCACAATGCGCGCGTTTTCTGGGATTTCGAACACCACCCACCCCTCTGCCCGCTCACCGACCTCCAGGGAATCGAAGACGATGGGTTTGCCGGTCGTCAGCTCACCGGTGGGCACCACCGGGTGGCGCTGCCCCGCGCCGTCGTGCGCCCACATGCGTCCGAGAGCCCCGTACGAGGCACCGCCCACGTTGACGAACGACATCGAGGCGGCCACCCAGCGCTTGCCGGCGGGCGGGGCGAAGTTCTTGTCGGCACTGATCGCCGGATCCACGTACGCACCGAGCACGACCTCCAGGTGGCGGCCCACCTGCGTGCCGTGCACCCGCAGGGCGTCACCCACATGGGCGTCCTTCGCGACCGGCCGTACGGGACCCTCCTCGCCCCCGGGAGCCCCGTCGTCCACCGGGACGGCCGGGGCCGCGGCCGGGGCAAGGGCGACTCCCTCGCGAGCGCCCTGGCAGGCGGAGGCACCGAACAGCAGCAGCGGGAGGAGGGCGAGGGCGGGGAGGGCGGGCTGGCGCATGCAAGATCCCTTCGGGGACGTATTGCGGCCAGTTTCACGCCCCCGGGCAGGCAAATGCACACACCGACACGAGTCCGGGGAGCGAACGCGTACGGCCACCTGCCAGCACAATGCGTTCCGGCGGAATACCGCCGTCCGCACCCTCTGGAGGAAGAATGCGCATCTCCCCCCGCCGAATGGCCCTCGCGGCCTTCTCCGCACTGGCCGCCACCACGCTGTTCTGTGCCCCGGCCGGCGCCACCGTTTTCAGTCAAGGTATTTCCGTGCATCACGACGCGTACGTCGCGGGCGACGGCACCGTCACCCTTTCCGGGTCCTACCACTGCGAGCAGGCTTCACCCTCGGGGGCGATGCAGATCAAGGCGACCGTCGAACACGAGGGCGGCCGGCTGAGCATCGGGGCGGAGCAGCCCGTCTGCGACGGCAAGGAGCGCCGGTGGGTGGCCACGGCCCCCGGCCGCTGGGTGGACGTGCGCCCGGGCCGCGCGGTGGTCACCGCCGAGCTCCAGGAGGTCCGGCTCTCGGGCCTGATGCCGAGGTCGGTCAGCACCGTCGCCCAGGACCGGCAGGACGTCGAGGTCCGCAGGCACTGAGGCCCGTGCGCAGCCCCGGCGCCTTCCCGGTAGCCGCCGCTACCGGGACCGGCACTCGGGCGCGACGCCCGTCATCGACATGAAGGCCACCGCCTGGCACCCGGGGTCCGCGTGCGGTCGTCCCGTCGTCCAGTCCACGGCCGTCGGCACTCCCGCGGCCAGCAGGAGCGCGGCGAGGATGCCGGTCACGGCACCCCGGCTCAGCCTGCGCACAGCGCGTTCCGTTCCATGGTCGGCATCATCGCCCCGGCCACCGCCGCCCACAACTCGGCGTGTACGGCCAGTCACCCGGCGCTCCGGGAGCTGTCGCCGATGTCGAACTCGCACCACACCGCCTTGCCGTCGCCCCGGGACTCCACGCCCCAGTGCGCGGCCAGGGCGTCCACCAGCAGCAGCCCGCGCCCCGTGGTGGCCGCCTCGCCCGGGCTTCGCCGGCGCGGCCACACGCTGGAGCGGTCCTTGACCCACAGCCGGATCCGCCGCACCGGCTCCGGCAGCACCTCCATGGTCAGCACCGCCCCGCCATCGGTGTGCAGGAGGGCATTGACCAGCAGCTCCCCCGCCGCCACCTCCACGTCGTCGGCGAGCTCCGGCACACCCCAGTCGCGCAGGGCCTGGCGCAGGGCGTAGCGGGCCTCACGGAGGCCTTCGGGATCCGCCTGGTGGATGTACTGGTGGATGCGCGGTGCCCGGTGGGTGCCGGGGTCGGGGGCCCTGCGCAGCACCAGCAGGGCCACGTCGTCGCCGGAGCCCCAGCGCTCCCACAGCCGGTCCGAGAGGTGGTCGGCGAGCGCCCCGGCGTCCTGCGGGCCGCTGCGCACCGCGTGGGCGAGAGCGTCCATGCCGGCGGTGATGGCCGTGCCGGGCTCCTCCACGAGGCCGTCGGTGCACAGGACGAGCGTCTCGCCCGGGACCAGGTCGAGCTGGGTCTCCGGGAAATCCTCCTGCTCGAAGGCTGAGGCCAGGCCCAGCGGCAGGCCGCCGCGGACGTTGGGCCAGCCCGTTCGCCCGTCCGTGTGGCGGATCAGCGGGCCGAGGTGGCCCGCCCGGACCGCGCGTACGCCGCCGGTCTCCAGGTCCACCTGCGCGTACAGGCAGGTGGCGAAGCGCTCGGTGTCCAGTTCGGCGAGGAAGCGCGAAGCCCGCGCCAGCACGGTGGACGGCGGGTGTCCCTCCCCGGCGTACGCCCGCAGCGCGATCCGCAGCTGGCCCATGATGGCCGCGGCGTGCGTGTCATGGCCCTGGACGTCGCCCACCACGATGCCGACCCGGTTGCGGGGCAGTGCGATCACGTCGTACCAGTCGCCGCCGACCTCCCGCCCGCTCCACGCGGCGTGGTAGCGGACCGCGATCTCCCCGCCGGAGATCTCCGGGATCCGGCGCGGCAGCATGGCCGCCTGCAGGCCCGTCGCGAACTCCCGCTCCTGGTCGAAGAGCAGCGCCCGCTGGAGCGACTGGGCGACGATGCCCGCCAGGCCCAGGCACAGGTTGCGCTCCTCCGGACTGAACTCCTCGCGGTGCCGGTAGAAGAGGACCAGCCCGCCGATGGCCTTGGCCTGGGCGATCAGCGGCAGGTAGGCGGCGGCGTCGAACCGGATGCGGCCGAGGTAGTCCGCGAGCAGCGGGAACTCTTCGCCGAGCTCGGTGAGCGAGGTGACGAAACGTGCCTGCCGGGTCAGCACCGCGTGCGAGAGCGGCAGCGACCCGTCCATCCGGGTGAACCTGCGCTCGCTGAGGATCTCCAGCGACTCCCCGCTCAGCGCGATGATCTTCATGGTGCCGCCCTCGACCAGCCCTAGGGCCAGCCCGTCGGCTCCGAGCCGCTCCAGCGCGCCCGCGCCGGTCAGCGCTGCCGTGACGTCGTCGACCGTCACCGCCCGCGACAGGGCCTCGGTGGTCCGCTGCACGATCGTGGTCTGCTGGGCGCGCGCCGCCTCCAGCTTGCGCAGCAGCGTCGCGTGGGCCAGCTCGGCGGCAGCGTCCCGGACGATCCCGGCGATGTGCGGGGGCTGTCCCTCGGTGCCCCGCACCACGCGGCCCGTGGTGTGCGTCCACTGGTCCCTGCCGTCCCGCCGGTGCACGGTGAAGTACGCGCCGAAGGTCTCCCCGCCCTCCGCCAGCACCCCGGCGATGGTCTCGCGGAGCCGGGCCGCGTCCTCGGGCCGGACGCGCTGCGCGGCGCTCTCCGGGGTTCCGTCGTACTCCCCCGGCTCCACGTCGAACACGGCCATGGCGGCCGCGTCCAGCGCCACCGTCCCCGAGTTCAGGTCCCACTCGAAGCTGCCCATGCCGTTCAGCGCGAGCCGCTCCCCGGCATCGGTCACGGGGGTCCGCCGGGCCGGCCCGGGTGCGTCGCGCTCCGCCGCTGCCACCGTCCGCGCCTCCTAACGGCCGGGCCAGCAGGGCTGGGAGATCAGCCGCTCCCACTCCTCGTCGGGGTGCCCCGGAAGAGTGCGCCCGGCCTCCCGCCAGCGCCGGACGACGGAGAGGTAGATCGTGGCCGGGTCGGTGGCGGCGGCCGTCGCGTACGGACCCGCGTACCCGCCCGGGTACGGACCCGCGTACCCGCCCGAATGCTGGCTCGGATAGGAGCCCGCATGCGGGCCCGGATAGGAGCCCGGGTACGCGGGACGGTCGTGCCCGGCGGGCCCGGACGTGGCGGACTGTTCGCCGCGGCTGGCGGGAATGCGTACCCAGCCGCGGCCCTGTGCTCGCTCCGCACTCATCACGGACCCCTATCTGACCGCGGTTCTCACCGCAGGTACGTCTTCGGATGCCCCGGGGGCACCCCCGGGCCCGGCCCGGGGGAAGCGACCCGGTCCCATCGGGCGACACCGGGCGGGCCCGGCCGCGGACGCCGGGCACCGAGGCGTTTGCGGACTCCTGCCACCAGTCTCCCCGCCGTGAAGCCCGCTCCGTGCACGAATCGCATGGAAGGGCCGAATGAGGGAGCCGCCAACAGCCCGGCGAAGAACAGTCCGGGCCATGAGGACTCGAAGCCGGGGCCCAGTTCCGGGGCCCTGCCGCCGCCCACGGTCCGCAGCGCGGCGCGCAGGGGGGCGTCGAGCATCCCCAACCGGGCCAGGTCGGGGACGAAGCCGGTGGCCGCGATGACGTGGGAGACGTCCAGGACCGTGGATTCACCCGCCGGTGTGGTCAGCCCGAGCCGGGTCCGCTCGCCCGCCGCCACCGCCCGGTGCAGCCGGTGCCCGAGGAGCGCCGGCACCCGCCGCTCGAAACGGTCCCGCAGCCACCAGGCGCCGGCCGGGCCCAGCGCGGTCGCCGCGATCCGCTCCCGGGTGTGCGCGGGCAGCCGGCGCACCGCCCACGGCAGTTCCGACCACACCCAGCTGCGCCAACCCGTGCCGAGACCGCTGTGCGGCTCGCGCAGAGCGCGCAGCGCAGGCCTGGCCAGGGGCTGCGGGACGGTGTTCCAGTTCAGCCGGGAGCGCCGGGCGACCAGGCACGGCCGGGCCCCCCGCTCGGCCAGCAGGGCGGCGGTCTCCAGCGCCGCCTGCCCGGCTCCGAGCACGGCGACGTCATGGCCGGCGAAGCCGGACAGGTCCCGGTGGCCGCTGCTGTGCGAGTAGTGGGCGGGCGGGAGGTCCGCCAGCGCCTCGGGGTACTGGGTGAAGGGCATCACCCCGACCGCGACGGCGACCGTGCGGGCGAGCAGGGGCGGTCCCTCGGCGGTGCGGACGCGAAAACCCTCCCCCTCCGGGGTCACCTCCGTGACGGTCACCTCCTCCACCGGCGGCCCTGCGTGCCGGGCGAACCACATCCCATACGCGCTGAACGTGCCGATGGGCAGCGGAGTGCCGTGTTCCGCGACCGTTCCCCGGGAGGCGCAGTACTCGGCCAGGGTGTGCCGCCCGTCCGGCGCGGACAGGTTGGAGGACCAGGGCTCCGACTTCAGGTACATGCCCTCGGGCATGTGGTCGCGCCACGCGGCCATGGGCCGCCCCAACAGCCGTACGCCGAGCCCCGCGGCGGCCGCGTGGGCGGCGATCGACAGCCCGTACGGGCCGGCTCCGATCACCACGAGATCGTCGGTCCGAGTCACGGTCGCTCCTCCAACACCTTGGACACCCGCCCGGCCCCGACCGCCGGTCCGGGCCCGGTCAACGGGTCACCAGTTCGTCCGGCTCGGCCGACGCCTCCGGCGGGGCGGGGCGGGAGACCGACCCGGCGGAGGCCGCGCCCGGCTGCTCCCGCCCGCGCTGCCGCGGCGCGCGGACGACCGCGCGCGCGGTGCGGCGGCCCTGCGCCGGGACACCCCGCAGGACCCGGGCCCCCTTGGCCGCGCCGCGTCCCAGGAACGCCGCGAGCATGGACAGGAACGGCCGGACGTCGTCCGACGCGAACCAGGCGGGCTCGACCTGCCCCCGCTCGGCAGCCGCTCCCGTCCTCGGGGGCGCGGGGGCCGTCGCCGGCCGGCGCCGCGGCAGGGACCGGCCCCGGACCGCCGCCAGCAGCGCGTAGTTCTCCGCGACGAAGACGCGGCCGGCGCCGCCCGAGGGCTGCGGGACCTGCTGGCCCGTCAGATCCAGGTACATCGCCTGGACCACGTCCATTCCCGTCGCGTCCGTGAACAGCCTGAACTGCGCGCCGGGGCGCGGGTTGAAGTCCACCAGCCGGAAGACCCCGCGCTCGTCCCGGCGGAAGTCCAGGTCCAGGATGCCCTGGTAGCCGAGTCGTTCGGCGAGCCGCAGTGCCGCCTCCTCCACCGCCGGGTCGGGCAGCCAGCGCCCCACCGCCGTCAGCCCCGTGCGCACCGGCCAGGACAGCTCCTTGCGACCCGAACCGGCGAGCAGCGGACGCCCGCCGTGGGTGAAGGCGCCGTGGAAGAACCAGTCGGTGTCGGGCCCGGCCGGCAGGAACCGCTGGAGCAGCAGCCTGCTCCCCGCCTCCGCGGAGCGCTCGTACAACCGGCGCGCTTCGGCGGTGGTCTGCACGAGCGTGGTGCTGCGCAGCCCGTCCGCCCCGGTGGGCAGCAGCCACGGCCGGCTCCACTTGGCGACCACCGGCAGGCCCAGCCGCCAGGCCGCGTCCGCCGCCTCGGCCCCGCTCGCCGGGACCACGGTCTCCGGGTGCGGGACGTCCCAGCGCGCGCACAGCCGCGACAGCTCGGCCTTGTCGGCCACCCTGGCGGGCAGGTTGTCGGGCTGATGGGGGATCCGGAAGCGCTCGCGGAGCAGCGGCGCGACCCGGGACACGGCGATGGCGCTCAGGTCGTCCATCGCGATGAGCACGGCCGGACGGCCGATCAGTTCCGACACCCTGGTCAGGCACTCCAGCAGGGCTTCGGGGGCCTCCGGGTCCAGCCCGCCGGCAGGCCCGGGATGCACGGCGCGCAGGTACCGCGAACGCACCATGGGACCTCCTCCGGCCGCGACGACGGCATGGACCTCCACGCCCTTGCGGCCAAGGGATCTGACGGCGCCGAGGGTTCCGTGGTGGAACGGATTGCGGTCGAGTCTGAGCACAACGGCGGGCACATGGTTGAGATGCGCGTGCATGGCAACGGTGTCTTTCACCTAGTCGGACCAAGCGGGAGTGGTGTGCAGCTGCTAATGGCCTAGGCGGCAGTCACCGAACAGGCCGTTCGTCAGATCTGATGCCTAACGTCTTGGACAAGCACACCGATTCAGGAAAGCTCGGGAGACGCCATGCCCAGACCACGCCGCCGACTGGCGGGCACCTGCATCGGCACGGTCACGGCCGGACTGCTCGCCACCGGGGCCGCCCTCGCGGCGCCCGACGAGGACCGGATCAAGGACTCCGGCACCGCCATGGGCGCCTATCTCGACTACGGCCCCAGTGGGGTGGCCCGCATCCCGCACCTCTCGCGCTGGCTGGGCGGCCGGGAGATCCGGGTCGGCCACACCTATCTCCCCGGAGACCAGTGGGCCGGCATCGAGGGCCGGGTCTCCTTCCTGGAGGACTGGGCGCGCTGGCGTCTGGCGGACGACGACCGGATGTTCGTCCTCAACGTGCCCATGCAGGCGCGCAACGAGGCGCGGGTGCCCGACCAGCAGGTGGCCCAGCTGATCCGGGCGGGCGCGCGGGGCGAGCACGACGAGCACTTCCGCAGGCTGGCCCAGCGGCTGGTGTCGCTCGGTGTCCCGGACACGGTGATCGTGCTCGGCTGGGAGATGAACGGCGTCACCTACACCCACCGGTGCCGTCCCGATCCGGCGAACTGGAAGCTGTACTGGCGGCGCGTCGTCACCGTGATGCGCTCCGTGCCCGGCCAGGAGTTCAAGTTCGACTTCGCCCCGAACCGCGGTACGGACGCGATCGGCTGGACCAAGTGCTATCCGGGCGACGGCTACGTCGACATCATCGGGATGGACTCCTACGACCAGGGGCCCGGCCAGACCTTCGACGACCAGATCTCCCAGCCGTACGGGCTCCAGCAGCACGTCGACTTCGCACGGGCCCACGGCAAGGCGATCTCGTACCCCGAGTGGGGCCTGTTCCGGCGCGGTGACAACCCGGAGTACGTGCGACGCATGCTCCAGTGGATCGCGCAGCACAAACCGCTCTACCACACGATCACCGACTACTGCCCGCACGGTGTGTGGCAGTGCAAGCAGAACCCCGCGTCCACGAAGGTGTTCCGGGACGCGCTGACGCCCGAGGCGCCCGGCCCGGTGGTGCCGACTCCGGTGGTGCCGACCCCGGTCGTGCCCACACCGGTCGTGCCCACGCCCGTGGTGCCGACGCCGGGCGTTCCCACACCTCAGGTCCCGACCCCGCAGGTCCCGACCCCGCAGGTCCCGACGCCTCAGGTCCCGACCCCGCAGGTCCCGACGCCTCAGGTCCCGACCCCGGACGTCCCGACCCCGGACGTCCCGACCCCGCAGGTCCCGACCCCGGAGGCCACCGAGCCCTCCCCGGTGGAACCGAGCCCGGCCGTGCCGAGCCCCGAGGTGCCGCTTCCGGTGACCCCGAGCCCGCTCGTGCCCTCCCCCGTCGCACCGAGCCCGGAGGCCCCCGAGCCCGTCACCCCCAGCCCCGAAGTGCCCAGGCCCTCGCCCGTGACGCCCTCTCCCGTGGCCACGGCGCCCGTCACGCCGGGCCCGGTCGTACCGAAGCCCCAGCCCACTCCGGTCAAGCCCGCGCCCCAGCCGCAGCAGCCTCCCCTCGGCAGCCGGCAGTGGTGCGTGCCGGTCAACCTCGGCGAATGGCTGTCCAAGCTCGTCGGCAAGCAGTCGGTCTGCTTCAAGATCGACCTGGGGGACGGCTCCGGCTTCTGGCCCTTCTAGCCGGTTCATCGCACCCGCAGTTCGTTGAGCCGCGCCCGCCAGTCCCTGGCGGCCGGCAGCGCCTCGCGCAGCGCGTCCACCGCCCGCTCGCGCCCCGTCAGCTGCGACTCGTGCAGTCGCAGCAGGGGCGCGAGCGCGGTCGTGGCCATCAGGAAGCGCTGGTTGACGACCGTCGCCGGCCGCCAGTGGTTCTTGTAGGGCTCGTTGCCCCGCAGGAAGCTCACCACCGGCCGGCCCTCCGCCAGCGCCCGCCCGGCCTCGTAGCGCAGCAGCAGCGTCGCCACGTCCACCTTGCGCGCCCGCAGGTCCGGGTCCGCGCCGTAGAGGTAGCCGCCGCTGAGCCCCGCGGACAGCAGCGTGACGTTGGCCGCCACCACCTTGCCGTCCAGCCGGAACTCCGTGAGCCGGCCCTGGCCGGCCCGCACCATCCGGCGGGTGGCCCGGGTGAGGTGCTCGGCGAAACGGGGGCGCAGGTGCTCCGGCGTCACCCCGCGGCCGCGCCACTGCTTCTCGTGCAGCCGCAGCAGGTTCCGTACCGCGCGCGGCACCTCCTGCTCGGTGGCCTCGTGCTCCTCGATGCCCGCCGCGTCGGTCTTGCGCAGCTTCGCCCGCACCCGCTGGGCGCCGGATGCCGGCATGCGCTTGACCAGTTCATCGAACGGCAGCGTCGGCAGCTCCATGCACGTGGAGTCGGCGAGCCTGCTGCCGATCCCGGGCCACTGCCGGTACAGCTCCTCGGCGGCGGCCCCGGGGCGCACTTCCCGCAGGTCGACCACGGCACCGCGCGCGGCCCGGTGCAGCCCCTGGGCCAGCGCCGGGACGACCTGGTCGGCGTGCTCGTCGGCCACGAGCACGTCGAAGTAGTCGGTGATCGGACCGCCGAGGGGGACCAGCAGCGGGATCGGCCGGTGTACGAGCATCAGGGCGGCCGCGCCGACCAGTTCCCCGCCGCGCCGGACGAGGACGATTCGGAGCCGGCCCTCCTTGCCGTACGACAGCCACCAGGAGTGCAGCCAGGCGTGGCTCTGGAAGGGGGTGGCGGTGGGACAGGCGCGGACGAGCCGGTTCCACGGCTCCTCCAGCGCGGCGAACTGCCGGGGGTCTCGGCACAGCGTCACCGACAGGGCCCCGGCGGAGCCCGGCTTCATCGCACGGACTCCTTCTCCTTGACCGAGGCCGGCTCACCCTGGGCGGGAAGGGTGGCGTACTCCTCGGCCGGGGCCCCGGTCACGCGCTCCGCCGCCGGGCCGGCCGCGGGCCCGGCCAGGCCCTCCTCCGGGCGCCGGGCGCGGCCGGGCCGGGCGAGCAGCCACAGCCCGCCCAGCAGCCCGCCGGCGCAGAGCCCGACGGCACCGCTGACGGCGGCGGACGGGGAGGCGGGGTCGGTGGGGGCCACGGCCTGGTTGAAGAGCAGGAGCTGCACGCCGGTGTTCTTCGCGGCCTGGTTGCTGCTCAGCGACAGGGCGTCGGCGACGGCGTTCGCGATGTCGGCTGCCTCGCCGGGGCTCTTGGACGTGCCGGTGATGGCAATCATGGGGGACTCGGGGGAGGTTTCGGCCCGCACCTGGGTGCGCAGCTCGCGCGCGGTGATGCCCGCCCGGGGCTGCGCGTAGGCGAGGGTGGAGCTGCTGGTGGCGATACGGGCGTACGCCTGCGCGAAGCCGAGGGCGGTGGCGGGCTGGGTGGTGTCGTCGGGAACGGCGACGACATAGCTGGTCGCGGCATACTCGGGAGCCTTGATCAGCCCGTACGCCCCGCCGGCGGCGAGCCCCAGCACGGCGCAGGCGGGCAGCGGCCACCACACCGGGGGCCGGGTGAGGCGCCTCCTGGGCCTCTTTCCGGAACGGTGGTCGGCCTTGCGCTCCGGCTTCTTCTCGGACGTCCCGCTCTTCTCGGTCTTCGCTGTCTTCGCTGTCCTCTCTGCCTTCTCGATCTTCGTCTCGGCGGTGTCGGCCATGTGCGTGCTCGCTTCCTGGAGGGAGGTGGGTTCCTGCGGGTCCCGGCCGGGACCCCTTCCGGGACCCCTTCGGGGGTGGGGATCAGCCACGGGGGCCCGGGGTGCGCCGCGGGGTGCCGGGGCCGGGCACCGTCAGTCCCGCCGCCGGTCCCGGGGCGGGCTCCGGGGCGGAGCCCGGGCCCCGGTCCGGGGCAGGGTCCGGCCCCCTCGGGCCCGGCGCGGTCGAGAGGGCGAGGTCGTACACGTCCAGCAGCCGACGTGCGCTGCGGGCGATGTCGTAGCGGCGCACCACCGGGGGCGGGGGCAGTCGGCGCGCACCCGCCTCCATGTGGCCGCGCAGCGCCGCGACCAACTCCTCGGTGCCGGTCCCGATCCGGCGCGCTCCGGGGGCCTCGGACGCGGGCAGGTCGTCGATGGCCGGGCAGGTCACGTGCAGGACGGGAAGTCCGGCGGCCAGGGCCTCGACGACGGCGAGCCCGAAGGCCTCCTCCCGCGACGGCGAGACGAAGACGTCCATGGCGGCCAGCAGGGCCGGGATGCCGGGGGTGCGGCCGTCCGCGCTGTCGCCCAGGGGGTCCCGCTCCCCCAGCAGGTGGATACGGCTCTGTGCGCCGAGCTCGGCGGCCAACCGGCGCAGCCCCGCCCGCTGCGGGCCGTCCCCGACCAGCAGCAGGTGTGCGCCCGGCAGCGCGGCGATGGCCCGCACCAACACGTCGAACCGCTTGCCCGGGACCAGCCGGCCGACCCCGCCGACCACGAAGGCCCGCTCGGGCAGCCCGGTGCGGGCCCGGGTCGCCCGGCGGACAGCCTCGTCGAAATGGAAGCGGACGGCCTCGATCCCATTGGGTACGACGTGGACCCGCGCGGCCGGCACCCCCCATCCCTCCAGCCGGGCGGCCACGGTGTCCGACACCGCCACGGTCGCCGCGCCCAGGCGTTCGCTGGCCAGGTACAGCGCGCGCACCCCGCCCGAGAGCGGCCGGCCCTCGATCTCGCCCTCGCCGAGGGAGTGCTCGGTGGCGACGGTCGCGCCGGTGCCCGCGAGCCGGGCCGCGAGGCGCCCGTACACGCAGGCCCGGTACAGGTGCGTGTGCACGAGGTCGTACTGGCCGCGCCGGATGAACCGCACGAGTCGCGGCAGCGCCCCCAGGTCCCGGTTGCCGCGCATCCCGAGGTGCACGACCCGTACGCCGTCGGCCCGCAGCCCCTCGGCCACCGGTCCGGGATTGGTCAGCGTCAGCACGTCGCACCGCATCGGCATGTGACGCAGCATCAGCCGCAGTTGCTGCTCCGCGCCGCCGACACCGAGGCCGGTGATGACGTGCAGGGCCTTGACCTCCTCGATCGGCTTCACCGGTGCACCGCCCGGCGCAGCACCGCGACCCGGTGGCGCACCTGCTTGACCCGCAGCCGGGTGGCGCCGTCGGCCTGGCTGACGTGCGTGCGCGGCAGGGCGTGCGGGCCGGCGAGCCGGCCGGGGTCGATGGCGCAGGCGTATCCGTAGCCGGCCGCCCGCGTCGCGTCGACGACGCGGGCGTCGAGGTGGCCGTAGGGGTAGCAGAAGCCCTCGGGCACGGTTCCGGTCAGCTCCCGCAACAGGTCACGGCTGCCGCGCAGTTCCTGCTGGAGCACGTCGTCGGCGGCCGCGGTGAGGTCCTGGTGGAGCAGGCCGTGCGAGCCGATCTCCTGTCCGGCAGCGGCGACCTGGCGGATTCCCTCGGCCGTGAGCAGGGACTTGCGCGGCCCCAGCGGGTCCCACACGTTGTCCACGCCGAGCCGGCCGGGCAGCACGAAGAGGGTCGCGGTGCAGTCATGGCGCTGGAGCAGCGGCAGCGCACGGGTCAGGAAGTCGGTGTAGCCGTCGTCGAAGGTCAGGCCGACGAGCCCGGCTCCGTGTCCGGCCGCCCGGGCCCGCAGCAGCTCGCCGACCGACACCCCGCGCAGGCCCCGGGAGCGCAGCCACAGCAGCTGGGCCTCCAGGGCGCGCGGGGTGACGGTGATCCCGTACGGGTCCTCGGCGGGGTCGGTGAACTCGGCGACCGAGTGGTACATCAGGACCCAGGGCGATGCGGTCCGGCGGGCGGGTACCCCCACGGCGGCGGGGGCCGTGTCGGTGTCAGCGGGCATTGCGGAACCTCTGCGTGAACTGGGAGATCTGATCGGGCAGGGCGGTGACTTCGAGGGCGCGTATGGCTGTGCCGGTGGCGCCGAACATGGCCGGTACCAGCAGGCAGCCGAGGCCGGCGCTGAGCAGCGGATCGGGGATCATCGGCCCGGCGATCCAGCCGGTGGCGCATGCGGCGGCGGCAGCCACCGCGAGCCGCCCGATGCCGGCGGCGACCCGGCGGACGTGGATGTCGATGATCCGCGGGCCCAGACCGGTGAGCAGCAGGGCGGCGGCGGTGGAGATGCCCGCGGCGTTGGCGGCGGCGATCCCGTACGTGCCCCACCAGCGGACGGCGAAGGCTCCGGCCACGATGTTGACGAGTAGTCCGGCACTCATCGCGAGCGCCGGGAACCAGGTGGGCCGGGCGGTCGAGAAGAAGGGCCGGGACAGCGCCCCGACGAGGCAGTGGCCGAGCAGTCCGAGTCCGTAGACCCGCATGACGGAGGCGGTGGCGAGGGTGTCCTCATGGGAAAAGGCGCCCCGTTCGAAGAGGACCTGGATGATCTGGGGGGCGTAGCCGATGACGAGCGCGGAGCCCATCAGGACGGCGAGCGAGGCCAGCGCCAGGTCGCGCTCCACGCGCCGGCGGGCCTTCTCCCGCTCGCCGCCGGCCATCGCCTGGGCGACGACGGGAAAGGTGACGGTGCAGATCATCAGCGACAGCACCATCGGCATCTGCGCGACCTTCTGCGCGTAGTTGAGGTGGGAGATCGCCCCGGAGGGGAGCGAAGCGGCCAGGAACCGCTCGACCAGCACCTGCGACTGGCGGAAGACGGCGAAGAGGACGACGGGGGCGATGACCCCGAACGCGATGAGGGTGGGGCGGTCGCGGTCGCGCTGGCTGCGCGGGGCGGCGGCCCGTCTGACCCGGGGCGGTCCGAAGCCCACGTTGCGGATGAAGGCGGGGAGTTGGACGAGCGCCATCAGCAGCCCGCCGACGGCGACGCCCGCGGCGGCGGCCCGCACACCCCACAGGGAGTGGAGGGCCACCATCGTGCCGATGATGCCGATGTTGTACGAGACGTAGATCGCGGCGGGCGGCAGGAAGGAGCGGTGCGCGCGCAGCGCGGCGCTGAAGTAGCCGGCGATGCCGAAGGAGAGCACGGTCAGCGCGGTCAGACGGGTGCACTCGACGGCCAGTGCGGGGTCGGGCAGGCCGGGCGCGAGCACGGCGACGACGGCCGGAGCGGCGACGACGAGGAGGGCGGCGACGACGGCCAGGAACACGACGAGCCGTGGCAGGGTCGCCCCGACCAGCATCCGTACGGGGTCCTGGGCGCGGGCCTCCCTGCGGGTCAGCCCGGCCCGGCCGGCCGCCCGCCGGGCCAGGGCGTGGCTGAAGGCCGGGACCATCAGCAGCGCCATGGCGTCCTCGATCAGCAGCGTCGAGGCCATTTCCGGGAGGGTCCAGGCGATGAGGAAGGCGTCGCTGGCGTGACCGGCGCCGAAGAGGTGCGCGATGGTCTGGTCGCGCACCAGCCCGAACAGGGCCCCGGCGGCGGTGAGCCCGGCGGTCACGGCGGCGGCCTTGGCCAGGAACCGTCCGAGCGGCGCCCCTCCGCCCGCGGCGGACGCGGCCGGACCGCCCCGGCTGCGGGCCCGCCGGAACCGGCTCGCGCGGGAGGTGGCGGGAGCGGGCGGTTCGGCGGCGTCGCGGCGGACGCCG